>JANRMG010000356.1:0-10967 GCA_033761855.1 Candidatus Caenarcanales bacterium | reverse complement strand
CAAAATTCTTTTAATCTTCTCTCTCTGACCGCTTTTTCGTCTCTTTTGGGTACTCCTTTTCCTGTATTGCCTCTTTTTAGTTTTTATGCCCTTTATGCCTTTGGCACTTTTGGCTTGCATTGTGGCTGGTGCTGGGTTCCTTATATTTGCTCCGTTTGCTCTTTTTATTATTCATTTAGAAAAAATAAAAGAGGGTTTTGGCAATTTGTGGAGCAGCAGAAGAAAGGCAATTTTAGTTTTCTCCTTAAGTTTTCTTGCTCTGCCTTTTGTTTATACCACTGGGGCTTTATTGGATAAAGTCTTTCTCAATCAAGCTTTAAGCTATGTATATGAGCCTGATTATACAGGTGTTCAAAGATACACAGGAAGCAGATTTTTCTTAAGAAGGAGCTTAAAAAGACTTGAAGATTTTAAAGAAGGAATTTATTTGCCTTTTATTTCGCCATACTACAATTGGTTGGTCTTTAACGGATTAGTTCTTCTAGACGAGAAAGTCAAACATGTGAAACATCTCTTCTTCGGAGAAGAGAGGAAGACAAAAAAAGAAAATAAACCCCATTCTTTGTTCGGTTTTAACAGCAGTTTTAAAAGAACAAATAAGCAAATGCACAGTTTGAATGGCCTTTTTCCCAAATTAGACAATAAAAGTTTAAATTTAACTTACGAAGTTATAAAATCTTCAAATTCACAAAACCCTCCAGAAGGCTTTGAAAAGACTTTAATAAAATTTAGAGTAAAAAACACCTCAAGCCAAACACTTGAATATAATTCTTATCTAGAGCTTCCGAAGGCTGCCTTCGTTTCGGGTTTGTGGTTGTACATTGATGGAAAGAGGCAGAGAGGAAATATCTTTGAGAAAAAATCGGCTGAATGGGTTTATCAGATGATCACCGCTGAAAGGAGAGATCCAGCGCTTTTGAGTTTTGTAAAACCTAATTTGTTAAGCTTTAAGCTCTTCCCATGTCTACCCAGGGAGGAAAGAACCTTCGAAATAGAACTTATTCATCCCATCGCTTCTCCCGAGAATATAAAATTTGCTGGAAAAGCTATTTCGCTTAACCAGACCCAAAAATATAAAAAAGAAAATTATTTTTACGAAGGAAGCAATTTTGTCTTTTTGAAAGATAAAAAGAATGTAAAAAGCTTTAAAAGACAGCCTTACCTTCATTTGATAATTGAAAAATCCAGGAATTCTAAATTGTCTGACTTGAAATCCAGGATTCAAAGAATTAGACAGTTGTTTCCAAATGCTCAAGAAACTGTTTACACTATTGCAAATTATGAAACTTCATCCAATGGCTTTTCAAGGCTTGTTTTTTTAGAACAGCTTGAAAAACAACTCGATGATCCAAACAGTTCTTTTAATGAAGAAAATAATTCTTTAAAAGCGCGAGGAGGCTTTGCTCAAGAAAGATTTATCAAAGTGGCCATTTTAAACTCAGCTCAGCATACAAAGTTTGTAGAGAATTGTAATGCAAAGCTCTCTGATTGGGAGCTTTCGCACTATCCAGTAATTGTGGTTTTGCGGACTAGCAATGATAAACCCCTCTCAGACTCAGACTCTGAGTATGATTTAAATTATTACAGAGACTTGCTGCCTGATTATCCAATCTTTCATATTGACCATCCCGACGGTAATTTTCAAAGTTTTGATTTAGATGGCTCAGCCTATATTGGAATGCCTGTTTCTATTCCAGTGATTGCATTTTGTAAGGTTTCGAATTTCGTTGAACCAAATCTGTCAATCGCTTCTTATGATTCAGAGAAAATTTCTCTTTCAACAAATTTAAAAAATCAAGTTGAATTGAGAACAATTGATCCAAAGAAAAAAGAGTTTATTCCTTTAGAAAACTTGCAAAAGATCAGCAATCCCAATGGTTTATATCCTCAAGCCTTGAATCTCTGGTTTGAATATAATCAACTTCTAAAAAATCCCAGCCTAATTAATAAAAGCTTTAAGAAATTAGTGATTAAAAGTAAAGAACTTGGAGTGATGCTTCCAATCACATCTTATATAGTTCTTGAAAATAAAGCTCAAGAAGAAGCTCTAAAGCGGAAAGAGAAGAAGAAGCTCAACAACAAGGCAAGTCTTGAAATTTTAGAAGCCAATGAACCACCTCTTTGGATAATAGTTTTCAGTTTTCTTGCATTTGTTTTTTTTGCGCAGAAGAAATTTGGCCTTATAAACTAAATAGCCTGTGTTTCATCCAATTCTTTTTGTTTAGTTTTCATTTTCCTCAACATTCCGTGCAATGCCTCTGCATCGTGGCCGTGAAGCATCAATCTGTAACCGGCAGCTAAAATGAACAAAGGTATCATGGGATGTTTATTATTGACGAGCATGGCTGCCTCCGGTTTTTCGAGGATTTTAGAAATATACAAGGCTATTGTTTGATCTAATTGTAGAGAGTTGCTTGCCCTCCAAAAGTCGGCATCGGAGAGGAAGAGTGCATATAGAGGAGTATAAACCTCTATGGCTGTGTGAAGATCAACAAAGTTGTGCCATTTTTTGGGTAGCGCAGAAATCTCAAAAGGTTCGATACTTATTGAATCAAAATTGATCCGCTCCGGTGTTTTGATTTCAAGCTTCTTCTCTTTTAGTTGTTGATTTAACTCAATTACAAAGTTAAATATATTCAAATCGTGAATCAAAAAAGTATCATCAATCAAATCTTCCAGGCAGAGGGTCTTTAGAGGCTTTACGGTCTTAATTTCAATCCCGGGTATATTGTCTGCAATGAATTTAAGATTCTCGCTGCCAATGTTAAAGTGGCGCAGAATCATGTAATTTGCTTCTGGAGAGACAAAGTACTTTAACCCCCAATAAATAGTTAGGTGTAAAAGCTGGCTCGATTGAGGATGCTTGGGAAATATTATCCGAATCAGTTTCACAATTCCGATAAAAAGTCGCGCAATCGGAAAAACAAGGGGAAATATAAAACGACGGCACCAAGAGGAATTACTCTTTAGAAGAGCTTGTTTGGCACTGTCTTCCATAAAGCTATTTGAATCTAAATAAAGTGCTAGCCAAGGGTCTGGGTCTTTAGGATCAAATTTATTAATATCTAAATCAGATGACATCTTTAGTAATTTCCTATCTCTTCAAGTTGCAGTTTGTAAAGTCGGGCTGTCACTTTTGCGGTTTTGATGGTCTTGTTTACAAGTTCTTTGTTCAAAGGTAATTTAGCCAATGTTTCATAAAATTCTTGCATGTGGTTGTCATCGTTCTCTCCATGGTAAAGCAAGAAGCTTATTTGTTCATTTTGTAGCTTTAAAATATCTTTTATTTTTTTGCCCCACTCCAGGGCTTTTCTCTGTCCTAAACCTTCAATAATGAACATTGAACCGAGGAGGTGAAAAGGATTACTCTTGGAAGCTTCGTAATACATAAAGGCTGATAGAGCCTCTGAACCTATGTTTTTCTCTTGGTTTTGGATTTCAGTCAAATCTCCTCCCAAAGAAAGATAATTTCTTTCAAGCAGTTGAAAATCTTTATGCTCGCTTACAGAGTGCTTTAAAAAGGTTGAACGTAAATCGAAGAATTCTTCGCTGATGTTTGAGGCGGCTCTACTAATCCATCCTGAGCCTTCCACCACCTGTTGTCTAATATTGAGTAAAAAATTTTTGTAATCTTCCGTTCTTATATTTCCATTTTGGATTTTATTGATTATGGGGACTTGATTCAGGCTCGAATCAAATTCGCTCCATACCATTAGCAGTCGTCTCGATAGGCTTTCTATAAGCTCTTGTTGGGTCTTGTATTCGGTAGGTTTGGTGATAAGCAATGGATGAGTTATTAAACAACTTTGAGAAGCATAAAAGCAATTATAGAACGTCCACTCTCGGGAACGATACATAGTATTTTTTGGCCTTTTTGAATTGTTTTTTCGTAGAATAATTCTTCAAGCATTACAAAAATCGAAGCGGTTCCTGTATTACCTTTGTAAGCCAAATTACTAAACCATTTTTCTTCTGGAACCATGCATCCAGCTTGCTTCAACAGCTTAATTAATTCGACTCTTAAATGGTGAGTAGAATAGTGGCATAAAAACCAATCCAAATTCTTAATTGGTATTTTTCCGCTTTCAACTAAGGCTGCATACTCGCCCACCCAAACCGGTAGTAATTCTTGAAGTATGTCAAAATCTTGTTGCAAAACCATTGCTCCTTCTTTAAAAGCCTCCTTAGGACTGCCATAGTGAGACCAAGGTTTTTCTTCTCTGTATTTAGAGCCAGCATACATGCAGGGTTTAAAGTTTCCTGCAAAAGATTTGAGGTGTATCCATTCTATTTCTAATGAATGTTTATGTTGATTAGGTTGATTCTCTAAAACAAGTCCTCCCGCGCCATCAGAGAGAGTCCAGCGCAAAAATTCAGCTGATAGAGGAAGCTTACCTTCGGCATCCAAAGAATTTGTGCCTTCGTAGAATCCTGGTCTGAAGAAGCGACTGGCGAATTCGCCTGCTCCAACTAAAGCATTTTTATGTTCACCAGCTTTGACTTGGAGGTGGGCATTTTTTAAAGCCATCATGCTGCTAGCACAGACACTCTGAAAGCTTGCGATCTCTATTGGTTGTAAGCCAAGTTCTGCTTGAACCATGCTTGCAAAGCCGGGTACCATTAAATCGGATTGAGTTGTGGCTGTGGCTAAAAATTCAATCTCGGAAAAGTTAAGTTCTGATTTCTTAATTGCTTCTTTTAGTGCTTCCGCTACGAGGGAGGCTGCTGTCCATGAGGTGCTTCCGTCTCTATTGATTGCATAATATCTTTGTTGAATTTTATTGTGACGAAGAACAATTGGTCCAAGTCTGGATTTCTCTTGGTTTATTTTTCCAATGTAAGCTTCCATCTCTTCGTTAGAAACGGCATTCCCTGGAAGACAATTACCTAAAGAATTTATAAAAACTGCTTGCAAATTATTTCTTCCGTTAATACTTCGCAAACTATTTATTTGGTAGATCCTTTTTATTTATTCTCAAAAACTCGGGAATATCAATAACCTTGGATTTCTTAGGAGATTCGTCTTTTAAAGGGGATAAGGAACTTCCAAACTGGCTCTGGCTGTCTTGATTAGGAGAACTTTGAGGAGCAGTCTGAAAAATAGATTGATGAGAATCAGAGTTTAAAATTTGGGTTGGAGTTAGGTTTGGAGAAGGCGAGGCCTGAGATGATGCTTGTTGAGACGAAGATGGAACTGGAGCGAAGGAGTTTGAACCAGCTTGACCAGACTGCTGATTTGATGAAGGCTGGGCCCAAAAATTACTTGGTATTGTGCTTGGTGCAGCAAAATAAGGTTTATTGGAAGAAGAGCTTGGATTGCTGGCTTGTGGAGTAGAAGTTCCAGTGGCAGCTAGAGAGTAAGACTTATTGATATTGAAATTATTTTTTACTTGATAAGAAGGAATTAAAGCCGAAGTTTGATCAAAGCCAGTTGCTATGATAGTAATCTTAATTTGATTCTCAAGGTTTTCGTCAATTACAGCACCAATAATGATATTTGCTTCGTCATTGTGAAGGTTTTTGTAGATAACGTCGGCTGCTTCGTTTACTTCGTGCAAGGTAAGGTCTGGTCCACCAGTTACGTTAAAGATAACCCCTCTTGCGCCATGAATTGGCGATTCAAGGAGAGGACTGCTAATTGCTTTGGTAGCTGCTTCTATTGCTCTGCCTTCGCCTGAAGCGTAACCCACGCCCATCAAAGCTGAACCGGCTACAGACATAATGGAACGAACGTCAGCAAAGTCAACGTTGATTAAGCCTGGAGTTGTAATAATATCCGAAATACCTTGAACACCGTCCATGAGTACTCCGTCAGCGATTCTGAAGGCCTCATTCATAGAAGTGTTTTTATTGATGATTTGAAGCAATCTGTCGTTTGGAACAACGATGAGAGCATCAACTTTTTCTCTTAAAAGTTCAATTCCTTGCTCGGCTTGAAGTTGTCTTTTCTTTCCTTCAAAACTAAAAGGCTTTGTAACAACAGCAACTGTTAAAGCCCCCTGCTGGCGAGCTAGTTCGGCTATAACCGGAGCGGCTCCTGTTCCGGTTCCACCACCCATGCCGGCTGTTATGAAAACCATATCTGCGCCGCTAACGGCAATGGCTGCTTCTTCTCGGCTCTCTTCAGCGGCTTTTTGTCCGACTGAAGGGTTTCCACCGGCACCTAATCCACGAGTGAGTTTTTGTCCTAGTTGAAGTCTGTTAGGAGAATTGGAACGGTTAACGGCTTGTCTGTCTGTGTTAGCAACCCAAAATTCAACGGGCAAATCAGCGAGTACCATTCGGTCAACAGCATTTGAACCGCCTCCTCCAACACCGAATACTTTTATTCTTGCGAAATCTAATCTGTCGTCATTATTTGGTGGAATTAATTGCACTTAGCTGTCTCCCTTTAACTTTCTCTTCTTAGTAAATTCTTAGTACATCCTCTTGAGTAGCCGCTTCCCAAGGCTACTGCGCGATTTGCATTCTAGTCAACTTAAGCCGAATACGAAATTAATACCAGTTTATCGTATATCTAAAAAATTGTGTATCTTCAGAAGTCTTTTTTTGTTTAAATAATGCTTCAGCTTGGCTCATTAGGAGGGCTTTTCTCTCTGAATTCAATGTAAGGAATAAATTAAATAAAAAGAGGTTAGCAACTCTCGTAACCAACCTCTTTAAAAGCATTTAATAAATCAACAAAGACTTAGCAGTCGATTAGTAGTCCATTCCGCCCATTCCAGCTGGCATAGCGGGAGCAGAGGATTTGTCAGGAACTTCATAAACAACTGCATCGGTTTCAATAACCATGCAAGCAATGGATGAAGCTACTTGCAAGCTGGTCTTGGTAACCTTGGCAGGGTCAATAATTCCAGCTTTTAAAAGATCTTCATAAACATCGGTTGCAGCATTGTAACCAAATGATGGAGACTTTTGCTCTTTTATTTTTTGAACAATAATTGATGGTTCTTGGCCAGCATTTTCAGCAATCTGACGAGCTGGGCCTTCAATTGCTCTAAGAACAATCTGTGCTCCAATTGCACGGTCACCTTCCAGTTTCTTGACTAACTCTTCAAGTTTGCCCTGGCAACGAATTAAAGCAACACCGCCTCCGGGTACAATGCCTTCTTCGCAAGCCGCTTTGGTAGCGTTAACTGCGTCTTCAACTCTTAGTTTTTTGTCTTTGAGTTCAGTTTCGGTTGCAGCACCGATTTGAATGGTTGCTACGCCGCCAGCCAATTTAGCAAGTCTTTCTTGGAGCTTCTCTTTGTCGTAATCAGAAGTTGATTCTTCGATTTCTCTTTGAATCTGTTTCTTGCGGCCTTCGATAGAGGATTTGCGCTGTTGAGGAATATCAACAACCAAGGTGGTTTCATCTTTAGAAACCAAAACTCTGTCTACAACGCCCAATTGCTCCGCTGAAATATTTTCAAGCTTGCTTCCTAAATCTTCGGATACAACTTCCGCTCCGGTCAAGATTGCAATATCTTGAAGAATGGATTTTCTGCGGTCGCCAAAGCCGGGAGCTTTAACTGCGCAAACATTGAGGACTTGGCGTAACTTGTTAACAACTAAGGTTGCAAGCGCTTCACCTTCAACGTCTTCAGAAATAATCAAAAGTGGTTTGCCAGATCTGGCGACTTTTTCCAGAATTGGAACTAAGTCTGATACCAGATTAATTTTCTTTTCGCAAAGAAGTACATAAGCATCTTTGAGCTCTACTTCCTGTCTCTCGGGGTTGGTTACAAAGTAAGGAGAAATGAAACCTTTGTCAAACTGCATCCCTTCAACGATTTTTAAAGAAGTCTCAAGGCTCTTGGCTTCTTCAACAGTGATTACTCCGTCGCGGCCAACTTTGTCCATGGCTTCGGCAATCATTTCACCGACTGTTTCGTCGTTTCCAGCGGCAACGGTTGCAACCTGTTTAACTTGGGTGCGATCGTCAACTGGTTTAGCTTGATTCTTTATTTCTTCAAGAACGGTAGCAACGGCTTCTTCGATACCTTTTTTAACGTCTCTTGGGTTGGCTCCAGCGGCAATTACTTTGCGGCTTTCGTTGATTATGCTACGAGTAAGAACGGTTGCTGTAGTTGTTCCATCACCAGCTTTATCGTTGGCTTTGGTAGCGGCTTCGCGGATGAGCTTAGCGCCAATATCTTTGACTGGATCTTCAAATTCAATTTCTTTAGCAACGGTTACTCCATCTCTAACGCTTTGTGGAGCGCCGAATTTTTTTTGTATTAAAACATTACGGCCCTTAGGGCCCAATGTAACTGCAACTGCATCAGCAAGTTCGTTTATACCTTGGCTGATTGCATTTCTAGCTTCTTCTTTATAAAGAATGTGCTTTCCAGACATATTTTTAGAAAACCTCCGATTAATGAATTGATTGAAAAAGTATTAACTATTAAAAGTATCATATGAATTCAGCTTGGTTGAGTTCATTCAACCCAACTATTATTCAACCTTGGCTAGTACATCGCCGGCTTTAAGAATTAAATATTCTTTGCCTTCGACTTTAACTTCGGTTCCGCTGTATTTTGGATAAATTATTCTGTCACCAGCTTTGAGGCTGTCTATTGGGATTAAGTTTCCTTTGTCGTCTCTTTTGCCTGGGCCTACAGAAACAACAATTGCCTGTTGAGGTTTTTCTTTTGCGCTATCGGGAAGAAGTATTCCCCCAGCAGTTTTCTCTTCAGGTTCGTGCTTTTCTACAATTATTCTGTCTTCTAAGGGTATGAGCTTATTTTGTGTAGCAGTTGCCATATTTATACTAAACTCCTAAATTAAGTAATATGTGTCTATTCGACCGGATGTAAATTATAACTCTTCCGAGTAGGTATAGTTCTAGTCAAAAGTTTGTTATTAAAGCTTAATCCGTCTTGATTAATCCGCGGCAAATAGGTTAAGATGAGATTAATAAGATAATTTAATACTTTAAATAAATCCTTTTATAAATTTTATTTAATAAATACTATGGTTGTTCAATCGGTTTTTCCTATTTCTGTGGGGAATTTTTATCCTTTAAGTGGCGCGAGGGCAGCTAAAGGCCCACAAAGCTTTAATTCGGATCAGCAAAATTCTGGTGATGAAGTTTCTGATTCTTCTGATATTTCGGAACAAAAGCCAGTTTCTTCTGACGATTATAAAAGCACTATGAATAGTGCAAAGCATCTTCATCCAGGTAGAGGAAGTGTAATGAATTTTACTGGGGCTTCTGCTGGAGAGCAGAACAGTGATGTTCCGGTGGATTCCTTAATTACTGATGAAGAAACTGGGGCACAAGTAGAAAGTGATGGGCATCCAATACATTACGTTGCTGACCCAGATACTTCGTCAGTAATTACCACTCCTGCTGCAGAAAAAAGAAGATTAGTAGATGAAGCAAGTGGAAAGAATTTAACTCTAGCGCAACAAGAAGTAGCAACGATAGGAGCGATAGAGACTATGAATCAAGCTCCTCAACAAGTTGATCCAAGCTTTTCTCCTATAGCTTAGAGTCTCTGTCAAACTGTTTATTTAGACCGCCTTCGGGTCAAGAATGTCCCGGAGTTGGTCTCCCAGAGAGTTAAAACACCAAGTTAATAGGACAATAATCAAAGTCGGACAAAGAGCAAACCAAGGTCTCAAGAATAAGTTTGGAAGCTCTCTGGCTTCGGATAAAATGTTGCCTAAACTCGCATCCGGTTGATTGATGCCTAGTCCCAAGAAGCTTAAAGTTGTTTCTCCCAAAATATAAGAAGGAAAAGAAAGAGTCAAAGCGATGATCAAATAACTGCTTAGCTGAGGAATGATTTCACGAATTAAGATTTTAATTTCTGGCTCACCGATTAATTTTGCCGCTTGAACGTATTCTCTTTTGTTTATCGACAGAACCTGCCCTCGAACAACTCTTGCTAAGCCAGCCCAACCAATAAAAGATAAAATTACCGTAATCAAACAAAGTCTCTGCAAGCTAGAAAGGGTAGGCGGAAGGATAGCGGCTAGTACTACCAATAAATAAAGAGTTGGTAAACTCAAAATTACTTCCACAAAACGCATCATGGTTTCGCCAATTGCACCGTCTTTATAGCCAGCAATGGTGCCATACAAAATTCCAAGTGGAAATGAAATTATAATCCCAAGAATTCCAACAATCAAACTCGGTCTCAATCCGTGAATCAGACGAGCCAAATAATCTCTTCCAAGGTTATCTGTTCCAAGGAAATGCAAACCCTCCTTGCAGTCGGGTGTTGTAAAGAAGTGATAACTAGTTGGCAAGAACCCTAAAAGTTTGTATTTGTAGCCGCCAGAGAAAAGCTTAAGATGACAAGTTTTATTTTTATTTTCTTTAAAAGTTCTTTCAAACTCTTCGCGTTTTACCTTTAGTTCTTGAGGATGAAAATAAAACCCCTCCGAGAAAGAAAAATAAATTTTGTTTGGAGGGGAATAAGAAATCCTCGGGGTGAATGATTGGGTCGGTGTGTAGGGACACAAAAAATCCGCAAAGGCGGCAATTAAATAAAGTCCTAAAATTATACTTAAATTGATGATTAGGCTTTTTTGAGGGTTTTCCACTTTGTGCTTTTGCATAAAATTTAAGTGTAGATCTCGACCGGAACAGAATTTCTTGATTTTACTCTTTTTACTTGAATTTATCTGTGAGTTTCTCTTAAGACTTTTGGGCTCGTATTTTCACCACTTTATCGGTAAAAAGTTTATTATTTCATAATTATTCGTTGCGTTTAATTGGCGAGACAAAAATGTTTGCTAATGTGCTTTCTGGAGCAGTGCTTGGAATCAATGCCTGCCCCGTCTCGGTTGAGGTTGATGTCTCGCGTGGAATTCCGCAAATTCTCATTGTTGGTCTTCCTGATGCTTCTATCAATGAATCTCGCGAAAGAGTTAGAGCCGCAATTAAAGCCTCGGGGTTTGAGGTGCCACTTTCTAAAATAGTAGTAAACATGGCTCCCGCAGATTTGCGTAAAGAGGGCTCACACTTCGAC
>JANRMG010000355.1:0-4758 GCA_033761855.1 Candidatus Caenarcanales bacterium | reverse complement strand
GGTTGTATCTGTGCTTAATGGTAAAAGCATATAAGCTCTCTCTCCTGGCTGGAGTGTTTGTTGTTGCTCTTTCAGAGCAATTTCTATGAACCTTCCATACGGAGTATTATAAGCACTTTGTGTGTCGCTCATCATTCCCCCTAGTGAGGGCATAGAACTTTCTAATTTTGCTCCAGGTTCTTGCCAACACATGAAATGGATTATCCCAGGTTGATCAACTCTGGATGGTAACTTAGAATGTTTCTGTAATTCTTTTGGAAACTTAAGAATTATTTCTTTTCTTTGTGATCCTATACCTCCTGAACCGGAAGTTATTTCAACATCTTTATTCATTTGCCTTATGCGTGAAACTCTTGAAGTTTGTCCTAACTGACTGCCATTGAATGATGATATTAGACGAACCATAAGCTGTAATAATTTAGAGATTTAGTAAATGCTAGCATGAAAGTATTGACACTTCAAGCGCCTTTTAAATCTTGAAAATTCTTTTTATTAATAAATAGGCAGTGATCTAAATAGATAGAGAAGAGTTAAATTTATGAAAAAGTAGAGAGAGGGAGGCTTCAACCATTTCAATTGATTTTGAAAAACATTTTGTCTTTCTACCGAATCTGGATAGATAATGTCTTATCCTTCCATTCAGATTCTCAATTGTGTATGTTAGTGCTTTTGTTTGTACATGCTTATTCCTTGGAATGAATGATTCATATGCTTTTCAATGATCAGTACAATAACATTCAACTTCTATTTCTTTAACTTTATTCCATAATTTCCTACCTGTCACCTCTCCACGACTACCCATTTCCCAGGATAAGACTCTACCTGAACAACCGCAAATTGCAATCCAAATCCAGAGCTTCTTTTTTTCTCTCCTATCCAATGATGCAATTCATCCATTTCCATTAAAGTTACTTTCTTAGGTTGTTCTTGAACAGGTAATTCTTGAGAAGCTTTTTTTATCCAGCTTATTATGGTTGCAATACCGAGTTTCATAATTCTTGAGATAGCTCTAATTGATACTCCTTCAAGATACATTTGAAGAGCTTTTGCTCTAATCTCGGGAGGATAACCGATGTTCTCAACGGTTGGATTAAACCCACAGTCTTTACACAGATATCTTTGCAAACCTCTGGTAAAGCCGTTCTTTACCATTCTTTTGCTCGTACATTTTGGACAATCTTTCATTCCTTTATTGTATCTATTTTTTTAGATCTGTGCCAATAAATAAATTTACAAAGCATGAACTTATGTAATAAAAATATATGGAATTTAGCTTCTGATAAAGCAAGCGGATATTTCAAGAAGAAATGGGCAGTACAAGATTCGAACTTGTGACCTCCTCCATGTCACGGAGATGCGCTACCAACTGCGCCAACTGCCCAAAATAAAATCACTCTTTAAAGGTTACCAAAAAATGGGCATTAATGATAATACCTGAACGTAACTTTAAGTTTTACTAGATTCAAGAAAAAGTTTAAAGTTTATTATACTTAATAGTCTTGATCATATAGTTCAATTACTTAGTACTTATTCACGCTCACCGCAAAAGCGGTTCGCTTGTTTTTTAAATTTATTTTTTTACCAAAATTTCCGCAATACTACTCTCATGGGTCGAGCCAAAAAACAACTAGAAAAAAAAGAGAAAAAGGTTAAAAAGGAAACTCCAACCCTCGTTAACCGTAAGGCTTACCATGAGTTTGAAATCCTTGATACTCTCCAGGCTGGCGCTGTTTTGACCGGAACCGAAGTTAAATCTTTGCGCTTGGGAAGAGGCCAACTCGGCGAGGGCTTTGTGCGGATTGATAAAAAAGGCGAAGTTTTCCTCTACGGTGTTACCATTCCGCTTTACGAGTTTGGCAACCGCTACAACCACGATCCAACGCGCATCCGCAAGTTATTAATGAATAAAAAAGAAATTGATCGCTGGAAAGCCCGGGTAGACAGAGAAAAATTAACCATTATCCCTCTGAGACTTTACTTTACTCGTTCTTTTGTTAAACTGCAGATTGGCCTCGCCAAGCGTAAACTCCAACACGATAAACGCAAAGAACTTAAAGATAAAGCCATAAACATAGAAGTAAACCGCGAAGTAAAATCTAAAGGTTATTCGCTTAAATAATTTTTTCTTTAATGAAAAAAACTTCATTAGCCTTTAATATTCGGCTTACTCGCAACTTACGCTTAACAAATATCTTAAAGATATTATTTTTCGAATATGTGTTTCGATTAATAACTTCGATGATGATACCGGCTTTTATTCCTACTAAACTTCTTGATTTAAGTACCAAAGACTTGGGAATCGACTCTTCCAGAGCACCTGAAATAAACAGAATAGTTTCTACGGGGAAGAGCTGGGGCTTAAGAGGAGGTCACTTGGACGGCTTGAAGAGCTTATTAGAAAATCCAAACGATCTTAAAACCAGAAGATTGTTTGGGTCATTATTCTGGACAACTAACAACGATGATCCCGAAGCAATGGAGTCTTACAACAACTGTTCACCAAAACCCAAAGATCCAACTATCCGAGAAATTTTGGATTATTTACTAGCTCAACAAAGAGCACAAAGTCTAAACAACTTTTTCATGAATATTGGCTTCCAGTTTGACAAATTTACTTTTATGCTTAAAACCAAGATCGAAAAGTTAAATGCTCACACAGAGACTTTTTCTTCAAAATGAAAATAATAAATATTTAAGAAATATTCATCATCTAAAGAGTAAATATAAAATGTAGAAACATGTTCTATATTTTATGCTTCGAGTTCCCAGAGCATCTTCAGTTTCAAAAACAGAAATTAAAAGAAATACCCTCAAAATCATAATTTTTCTAAAAAGTCTAAACCTCTTTAGACACAAGTTGGTAAACCTAGACTTTGCCCTAAATTAAGAGCATTCCCTAAAATTCCAGCTTCACTTATTTCGAATATTGCATTTGCTTCGAATGAGGAATATAATTAAAATAACTAATTAAATAAAAAACTATGAGCCTGACAACATTACCAACAAAAGATGATTCATCAACGGCCCAGAACTTATTAGAACATTTTCCAACCTCTATCGAGGAACAGACAGTTCAAATAACAGTAAATCACCAAAGCTTTGACCTGCCTCCTGCTGTTCAGAAGCTGCTTTTACAGGCAATAGAGAATATTGCCGAGGGAAAAGCAATTTCCTTGATTCCCATTAATAGCGAGCTTACAACCCAACAAGCCGCCGATTTTTTAAACGTTTCAAGACCCTTTTTAATTGGGCTCCTTAATCAGGGACAAATAAAATACAAAAAAGTAGGCACTCACAGAAGAGTCCTTTTTGAAGATTTGGTGAAGTACAAAGAAGAAAGTTACAAAAAGAGTATGAAAGCTTTGGATGAAATAGTTAGAATTTCTGAAGAATTGAATCTTTATGATTAATTATGTTCTCAAATAATTTTGTAGTTGTTTATGATTCATGTATTTTATACTCTGCTTATTTAAGAGATCTATTGATTGAGATGGCCCTCAAAGAGGTTTTCAGGGCAAAATGGACAAAGACAATTCATGAAGAATGGCTTAATAACTTATTGAACAAAAGACCTGAGCTATCAAAAGAAAAACTTGAGAGAACAATTTCTTTAATGAATGAAGAGGTTCCAGACTCTTTAGTCGAGAATTACGAAAGTCTTATCGAAAGCCTAGAGTTGCCAGATCCCAGCGATAGACACGTTCTTGCAGCAGCCATAAAAGCAAATGCTCAAGTAATAGTTACATATAATCTAAAAGACTTTCCCAAGGCTGAATTGCAAAAATACAACATAGAGGCGCAAGATCCAGACAATTTTCTTGATAATTTGATTAATCTTGCTCCAGACATGGTTCTTGCTTCAGTTAAAGAAATTCAAACACGTCTAAAGAATCCTACCAAAACAATTGATGAACTCATTGAAATATATAATGCACGCAAGCTGGAGTCTCTTTGTACTTTTCTTCAAGAGAACCTAAACCAATTTGTCTAAAAATTTTAAAACTTTAAGTTCCTAAGCATTACTTAGCTGGATTTGGCATCTGTGGCGGGGGAAGGAACTCTTCACCAGGCTTAATATCAAAGATACTTGCCAGTTTTCCACCGGTAAAGAAACCGTCTTCGGTATAAAGGACATCAAGCCTTAAAAGCTTATTATCACAAGTAAGAGCCACAATCCCCTCTTTAAGACCGGAAGAAATGATTGTACCGGGTTTTGAATCTGGAGGCGTTTGCATAGAACCGACAGAGACTTGCAAGAGGTGAACTGGCACTCCCCGGAAAAAAGTAATAGCACCACCGTAAATGGGATTAGAAGCTCTTGTTAAGGCTTTAATATAAGCAGCGTCGTGCTTGTCCCAGTTTATAGAAAGATGGGTAAAGTCAGGACGAGGTTCATAGTTCGCAATCGCTGGATTTTGCGGATAAAGCTTGAACTGGCCCGGATTAGGCACAAAGTTCTGAAGCATGTAATCTGTTGCCTTTTTGGATGAAACAGCTAGCTTTTGAATATGCTGACCATAAGTGTCTTCTGGCAAAAGCGGAACTTTTTCGATGTAAGCAATTGGGCCAGTGTCAAACTCGGCATCCATCTTGTGGATTGTTACTCCACCAAATTCATCTTGGTGTAAAATCTGCCAGAAAATCGGATCCGGCCCACGGTGATTGGGCAAAATACCAGTATGCCAATTGAAAAATCCATACTTAGGAATTTTAAGAACTTTTTCGGGAATTTTATAAGGAAAAGTAATTACAAAAACC
>JANRMG010000354.1:0-5419 GCA_033761855.1 Candidatus Caenarcanales bacterium | reverse complement strand
CTTCTCCTATGTTCCAACAAGAAATTTTTTACTGATATTTGTTAAATTCTATAATCCTTTGAATAATTTCTTCTCTGTTTTCAAAAGTTTTATATATTTTATAGTTTAATGAAGCTAGCTTAGGTAAACCCTCAAGATCATCGTCAAAATTATGTGGACTTGAAAAAAACAGAGAGCTTTCTTCAATCAAGTTCTGAAATCTTTTAAAAGGAAAATAGCGCCATATAGTTCTATTTACATTATTAGTTTCAACTATATTGTCTTTCTTGATAGACTCAATTTTCATTAATTTGTTAAAGCACATTGTTTTTAAAGTTATTTGGGTTTTATGGTACTTTCCACTCCTTATAAACTTTTATCCAAACAGCAGGGCAAAGATCTGATCTAGAGGTAAAACTCATTTTGAATAACAATAAAAAACAAACAACCTTCGACCGTTGGATGAAGAATCCAAAAGTTAAAGAAGAATTCGATAAAGAATATGAAGAATTACTTTTGTCTGAGCTTGTTCTTGCCATAATGGAAAGCGATGAAATATCAGTTGGTAACATGAATTCACTCTAAGAGTTATAACCCACGACCTACTAACTAGAAGCTTTTCTCTGCCCCGTAAAACCATCAATGAATCTAGCGTTTGGGCCTTTTTGGTTCATCAAAATATCTAAAGCATAATAAAGTTCTGAGATGTGTTTATTGATGATTCCAGCTAGATTCTGGTCTTGCCTTTCCTCTACTATCCTAAGGGCCTCTCTGAAGGCTTTGAGGGCCAGCGGATAGTTAGTCTCGGGGTCTTGCATCGAAGCTAGAGTTTTATAAGAAATGCCCAAATTATTTAGAGTTACAGCACATTCGATTGGATCGAAGATTTCAACGATTTTTCCGCTTTCGTCAATTACCACTCCCATCGATTTGCGGTAAAAAGAAATTGCCAGCTGAATATTCCGTACGGGATCTTTGTATTTAGTCAGCTTCCAAAAGCAGCATCCAATGCTGTTAAGGATTAATGCTTTGTTTTGTAAATCGGCACCCAAAAGGGCTTCTTTATAAAATTCAACGGCTGATTCTAAGTTGGCTATAGGCTCTTCGTGTCCAGCAAGCATTCTAAGAGCATTGGCTACATTTTGATTAACAGTAGAAAGTGCGTCCAAAGGTAAGTCTTTAGAGAAATTTTTAAGACATTTAATTAAAATCTGGCTGGACAAATGCAAAGTGAGAGCGCTGGGTTTAAGCTGGTAGAGCTTCATGTAAACATTGCCAAGATTAATGTGCGCAAGAATGAAAGAAGTAGATTGCTTCAATTGTTGCTTGTCTGAAACATCGATTTGAATCGCTTTTTTTAAATGCTCAACCGCTTTGATTAAATGTGCTTCGTTAGCTTCGCTCTCCGAGAGAGACAAATAAGCATTCCCGAGATCGTTGTGTATTTTTTGAACCTGATAAGGATTGAAATTGCTAGGCAAAAGATGGAGGGAAGCATTTAATAAATCTATTCCATCTTGAATTCCTTTGCTTCGCAAAACTGGGTCTGGATTTTCCTTTGCAATCATAAGATAGGCCAAACCCACTAATTTGTTCCAAAACACCTTTATGCTCTGAGAGCTGGATTGCTCTAAGTTGTCTTTGTAAATAAACAGAATTTCTTTTTCAATCTTTTTAATTAGCCCTACAGCGTAAAAGAAATCCAATGCCTTCTCAAAAAGCGGCAATAGGTGAGGCTTTTCGGAGAAGTCACCTTTGATTAGCTTTAAGCAGTAGCTTATCCCTGAGATTGCAAAGATAATATTTTCGCGCTTGAGTCTGCTCTCTTCTTGCATGATTCCAAGGAAGTAAGAGGCCGTGCGATTTATGAGTTCAACATATCTAAACTCTTCCAGTCTCTGTTGTGAATAAATAAAATCTTTAATTGTTGAATGAACAGCAAAGCAGGGCTCCTGAAAGGGCTGCCCAGAAACACGTTGGATTAGCCCTGCTTGCGAAAGCGCTTCTAAAGTTTGCAGACATTCTGTCTCAGAGAGTTCAAAGACGGCTTCAATCAAACTACTCGAAAAAGAATCGATGGGGAAGTAACTGCAATAAAGTAAAATGTCTCTTTGGATTGGTGCCAGCCTTGGAAAGAGCAAACTCAGCAATTTACACAAGCTAATTGGAATTTTACCGTCGTTTACAACCCGGTGAGAATCAATTAACTTAAATAAATCTTCGATTGAACTCTCTCGGTTGCGCTTTAGCTGGAATTCATGCAAAGAACAAAAAAGATTCAATGCCAAAGGATTTCCTCTTACTAAGCGAATCAGTCTATTAACGAGGGCTGGGCTCGATTTAAAAGCTGTTGGAATTCTTTCTAAAAAATAATTTTGAACCAACTCCGACTCTATTTGAGGAATTTCGTAAATATTGTTTTTCCAGTTTAAGTTGATTTGGCAGATTGAGCGAGCCGAAAGAGTGTTGCTGATGAGCAAAATTCTGCAATGTGGTGAGGCATAGGTTTCCAGCGAAAGCAATTCCTCTTTGCTTAAAAAATCAACATTGTTCAGAATCAATAAATGAGGCTTGGATGCAATTGTTCCAAAGAACTCAACAACCGTGTTTTCGTTGAATTTAGAAGTTGTACCAAGCTGTTCAACCATTATGAGGCGAATTCCTTCGGCTAGCAAATTAACGTTTTGGCTAAAGGAAAAGGACAGCACGGAGCAGTTTTCGGTGAACTTGACTTCACGCGCGTAAAGACTGGCCAGATAAGACTTTCCGCTTGAAGCTGGCCCGATTAAGAATAACAAATCTTCGCCGCGATAACTGTTTTTTAAAAACTCAATTTGTTTAAATCGCTGAATGGATGAGCCTTTGATTTCAATTAAAGGATAAAAAGTTAAACCGTCCTGGCCTTCACGGAAAAGCTCGTCTGGAAGGTAGTTTTCTGCTTTGTCACCTTCGGGTGAGCTGTAAATGTTTCTGTTCTCTAATATTGGCTCTTCGATTATTTCTTCAATCGAAACACTGTTATCCTCAGAAGAAATGGGTAAATATTTGGGTTTTGAATTATTCAAAGAATTGTCAAAAAGACTAGTGGGAGCTTCTTTTAAAATATTTACTTTAACTGATTTTTTTTCATTCTTATTACCTGGTGTTTCCTTTGGCTCTTCTGTTAAGCCTTTGGGAGTGGCTTGGTTTTTCTTTTCTTCTGCTTGTGTAATTAGATTGTTTACCAAATTTTCTGCTTTGTCGGAAATAGAAAGCCTTGAAATCGATGAATTGGGAAAACTTGTTTGAACTGCTTTACTTTCAGTTTTTGTTGAAGGAAAAGGAATATCTTCCACTCGGTAGGTTATGATTCCATTGGCTTCTGTCTCTGTAGCTGGAAAAGTTAATGGATTTGTTGAAGTATTTTTGTTGGCTTCAGAAAACTCTTTTAAATTATATTGTGAACGTGGTTCTTGGAAAATCTCTTCAAAGTCTTCCCAGCGTCTGGCTTTGGGGTTTTTGTTAATAGACTGAGGTGCCGCGCTCTTGATGTTGGAGATTGGCTTTATTTCTATAATTTCTTGTCTGCAAGTTTCTTTGTTGTCTCCTGCTACTGAACCGCTAACGGCCGAGATGGTTTCCATATCATCTTCCAATAACTTAATGCTTTGATTGGAAGGGGAAAGATCAACTGGTTTAATTGAATAAAGCTTTTGTTTTGGAGGTTCAGCTTGCGAACCAGATTCTTGAATGTTTGATCTTTTTGCTTGAGAAGCTCTTTGAGTCAACGATTTGAGTTTTTCTAAAAATACATTCAAAATCTCAAGAGATTTTTCTTCCAATTGGGCAAGGAACTTAGTAACAGCATTTTGCGGAAGCTCGTTCGAAAGACGGAAGGCAACGACACCAAGAATTATAGCCAGCGAAAAAAACACATTTGGCAGAGATATATTAAAACTCCCAATTAACTTGAACCAATTGTCGACCATTAAGTTGCTGCCTTTAAATATTCCTAATTAATTATCACTGCTTATCTTCTTTATGGCAATTATTGGCTATTCTCTAACAGTTTTAGATCTTAAAACTCTTTAAAGAAAATCTTTCAATATTGCTAAAGCCTGATTAATAGGGCGATTCAGCTTTCTGTAAAAATTCAAATTAATTTAAATTTTTACTTCACTTTTTGCCTTCAATCAAACACTCTCTCAGTTCCTAGACGATAATTTGCCCAAAAAGTTGCTTGCAATGGTCTTTAGCTTTTCGGCATATTCAAAGAACTTAGCTTTCTGGAGAAAGGACAGCAATTAGAAATCCAATTAACCAACTAAGCAAAATATCACTTAAATAATGCGCTCCAACGATGATCCGAGCAAAGGATAAAATAAAACTTAATCCATAAAAGAGCCAAGCAAATTTAGGTTCTATGAGGGCCAGTGCGGTTAAAAAGGTAGCAATCACCGAGGCGTGGCCCGAAGGCATTGAGTGTTGAGAATGATCTCTTGTACCGCTTAAGGTAAAGCCGTACAAGCCTTCTTCAAAATAGGCTTCTGGTCTGTATCTCCCTAAAAACACTTTTAGGGTCCAGCAAACACTCGATGTAATGAAGAAACATACAAACAAAAATAAATAATTTTTCCAGTCTAAAACTTTTTTCTTAGGCAAGAAAACAAATAAAATAAAGGGCAAAAACAAACAAATCGGAAATTTGGCGATTAGACTGAACAGTTCAGCTATGTTGTAGAGCCACTGAATTTGGCTATCGTGAAAGTGGATTGCAAGCTTTAAATCAAAGAGATAATATGAAATGACTGATAAAGCGATAATCAGCAGAGAGACGACAAAAATTGTTTTAAATGAATAATTATGTGAATCGTTTGTCATGGCTTTTATGATTTTAGTTGCCATTCGCCATTTTGCTTAATTATTTGAAAAATCGGTCGAGTCAAAGGAACTTTGCTATTTGGCTTTGTAATATAAAATGCAATTGTTTCATTGTCTATCCATTTATGAGTTATAGAGACATCTTCCGGTTCCTTTTTCATAATTCTTTCAATCACTTCTGTCCCTAGATTTAGTTTCGACTGAAAGACTCCATCGGTGATTTCAAACAATCGAAGAGGTGAATATCCGCAAGGGCCATCATAGAAATTGAATTCAACTAGAAGTTTTTTATTGGAGGAAAGACGGTTTGGCTCTGGCTTGTTTAAAAGCTGAATTGAAGATTTGTTATTAAGGTTGAGGAATTGGTATGAATATTCACAATCTGCACCCAGAGCATGGATTTCTTCAATAATTAAAGTGTTTATCTCAGGCCAATAATCATTTGCCACATAAAGTTTGGTTGGATCGCAAGGCTCTTTTACTGGAAACTTATCAATAAATACTATTGAATCATGGTCTTTGATAGATATTGTCAATGAATTATTTTCTCTTTTGAAACAGTTCTTGCATTTTTTCAAAA
>JANRMG010000353.1:0-2769 GCA_033761855.1 Candidatus Caenarcanales bacterium | reverse complement strand
TGATTTAAATTCTACAATTGAAAGATTACCCTGGAAAGCCACGATTTTCTTGGATAGCTCACTGAGATTGGGCTCAGTCTTTAATGCTTCTGAATTGCTGATTGACTCTGCCGCTGAAAAAGCGCTTACAATACACTCCAGTAAAGAATTAGAAGCCAATCGGTCAGCGCCGTGCAGACCTGTGTTAGCTACTTCTCCCACGGCCCAAAGACCGGGAATAGAAGTTTTGCTTTCTAAATCAACCGTAATTCCTCCAATTGTGTAATGCGCGGCAGGGGTTACAGGAACGAGTTGATCAGCCAGATTAAAGCCCAGTTCTAAACAATGATTGTAAATTCCTTGAAACTTGTTTAACAAATACTCCTTGCCAAGCTGTCTAACATCAATAAAAACTTTTCCAGTTTTTTTAATTTCCTGCCAAACGGCTTTGCTAACCACCGCTCGAGGAGCTAATTCTTTTTCTAATGGCGCGTAGCGCTCCATGAATCTTTCGTTTAAGTTATTTAATAAAATTGCGCCTTCTCCTCTTAAAGTCTCAGAAAGTAAAAAGGAAGTTGGATGATCCAGAGCGGTTGGATGAAATTGAATATAATCTAAATCTTTTACATTGGCACCAATTCGGTAGGCACAGGCAATACCGTCTCCGGTAATTACAAAGGGAGTTGTAGATTTAGCATATAAACTACTTGCACCACCAGTTGCTAAAACTGTGCAATTAGCAATGATTGGGAAAAGACTATTATTGATGTCCTGGAAGACCCCTCCAGCGCATTTTTTGCTTCTGTCCTTTATGAGGTTTACCAAATTTGTACCTTGGCTGATTGATAAATTGGGATTCCGGCAGGCGATTTCCCAAAGGTGTTTCATCAAAACTCTGCCGGCTATATCGCTGCCAATTTTTAAGATGCGACGTTGAGAATGGGCTGCCTCGTTGCCAAGCTCTCTTTCATCGATACCATCTTTTTGCAAACCATTAAAAGGAATGCCCCACTTGTGCAAAACCCGAACATATTTTTCGATTGAAGAAATATAAAAACGAACAGCTGCTTCGTTGCATTCACTCTGACCAACTCTAAGAGTATCGCAGATATGTTGTTCAATTGAATCACCCAAAGCCAAAGGCACTGCAACCCCGCCTTGAGCATAAGAACTACTGGACTCTGTTATTGCGTCTTTGGTAACAACAATTACCTTAATTCCTTTTTGAGCAAGCTCTATTGCGGTTATTAAACCTGCTGCCCCAGAGCCGATAATTAAAACTTCGCAGTCCGCTTTCATTTATTTTTATATAAAATCTAGACCTATATCAATGATTGGAGGACTTTGTGTTAATGAGCCTATTGAAATAAAGTCTAAGCCAATTTCAGCAATTTGTCTAACCGAGTTAAGTGTAATTCCACCGCTAGCCTCTGTCAAAGCTCGTTTTTTTATAATTTGCATGGCTTCTTCAAGCATTGGAAGGGTAAAGTTATCCAGTAAAATAACGTCAACGTTTAAATCGGAAATTTCTTTAATTTGTTCGATTGAATCGACTTCTACTTCAAGTTTTGTAAGGTGAGGTAATTTTTTACGGGCCGAAATTACGGCATTTCTAATTCCTCCTGCTAAAGAAATATGGTTGTCCTTAATTAATAATCCAGTTGAAAGATTAAATCTGTGATTCACGGCTCCACCGTCTCTGACGGCAACTCGCTCAAAAGTTCTTAGCCCTGGCACATTCTTTCTTGTATCTAATATTTTAGACTTGGTTCCATGAACTAGCTGAACAAACTGGTTTGTGTAAGTAGCAATTGAGATTGCTCTTTGCAAAAGGTTTAAAAAAATTCTTTCGCCTTTTAAAATTGAATTTGCAGGACCAGAGACCACAGCCAGGCTCTCCATTGGAGCAAAAGTTTGTCCTGGTTTAATCAATTCTTCAACCTTAACTTCTGGGTCAATTAGTTTATAAACCAAAGAGGAAAAGCTTAAACCGCTCATCAATCCGCTCTGGCGACGAGCCCTAACAACCAATTTACTTTTTAAATTTTTGTCAATAATGGCATCGGTGGTGATATCACCCAAAGGTTCTAAGTCTTCTCTAATAGCAAGACGGACATATTCTTCAAAAATCTCGTTCATGCTTTATTGCTGCTCGGGAATGGATTCATTTGTATTTTCCGGTAGATTAATTGGAGATTTAAGCGGATTAATCTTTTCAACTATATCAGCAAGAACACCATTAATGAACTTGGGTGAGTCATCTGAACCATATTTTTCGCCAAGTTTAATCGCTTCATCAATTACCACCACTCCAGGGCAATCTTTAAAAAACAAAAGCTCAGTTGTGGCTACTTTTAAAACTGTTCTGTCCACCGAAAGCACTCTTTCAAAGTTCCATCCTTTTGAGTCCGCTAGCTGTTTTTTTGCTTCTAGAACTTCGGTAATAATGCCGTTTATTTCGTCTTTATTGCTTCTAAAAGCATCAACTAGCTTTCTCGCAAAATCAAAGGCTTCCTCGGAATGATTCAATAGCTCTGGTAGCTCGAGTGCTTCAAGAATTGAGAAGGTTGCCTCTTCAAGCTTGGAGACTTGGTCATGGATTTTATTTAAATCCAAAACATATTTTGGTTCTTTAGCGGATAAGTTTTCGTTGAAAAAAAACTCGCCCA
The DNA here is from genome assembly GCA_033761855.1 of Candidatus Caenarcanales bacterium. Taxonomy (GTDB): domain Bacteria; phylum Cyanobacteriota; class Vampirovibrionia; order Caenarcaniphilales; family Caenarcanaceae; genus JANRMG01. The sequence continues at coordinate 121 of JANRMG010000353.1, read as the reverse complement.
AATAACTTAATTCTTTTTGTACTTGCTTTAATTTTTGTTTTGCAAAATCTCTCAGTGTCCTAGTGGAAGCTAAGATTAGTTTGTCAGGAGACGTGGTTTCGTTGTTTGAGATATGGCTGAG
>JANRMG010000352.1:0-5276 GCA_033761855.1 Candidatus Caenarcanales bacterium | reverse complement strand
ACAACAAATTCATGTGACGGTTATTTCTCTCATCTGAAGGCTAAAGTCAATATTCACCGTGGAATCAGCTCCAGAAGGAAGATTCAGCTCATTATTAAACTTTTATCTTCTTAATTTAAGCGCCATTTTGTCCCTTATGCCGAATTTTTGGTTTAAGAAATAATAATCCTTGGTTCAAGAACCTAGAAAGAGTCCGCACAACCGACAGATTTCAAAAAAACTGGACGGCTCGCTTCATACCTAGCCGGTGGTGCTGCGGCATTAAGTTTAACTGCTGGTAATCCGAATCTTCCTCTCGAAGCAAAAGCTCTTTCTGGAATTTTAGGACTTAGTACAGTCTTTGGAATAGAGAGAATCTTGAATGCAAAGGTATGGAATAGTTTGAGAAAAGCTAAATTTAGGCAAAATTTAGAACTACAAAATCAAAATATTGAACAAATTACAAGTCTTTTTAAAGACACTAGTGCTGGTGATGCGATTGGATTTACATTACATTTATATCCACAGCTAATTAAAACTTTTATCGAGGAAAGTATTTTCCAAAATAAAATTAGCTTTAATGATAGAAAAAAACTAATTAGTGGATTCTAATCTTCGTATGATGGATCTGAAGAAGCTTATGAATATTATAGAGAAACCCGAGCTGATGCAAGTAACGTAACAATAGGCAGGCACAACAGTTTAACTCTCGCTTTAGAAGAATCTGAACAAAACGCTGATGTTCTAGAAACAATTATGAATTTTCCAGCAACTTACAAGGCTCTTGGAATGAGTTATTTAGTACAAGCACTATTAAAAGAAGATCTTGATAATGCTTTTGAAAATTGGAAAGGAGATTTTCAACAAAATCCTAGTGGCGATTTTTTAGCCGATTTAAATAAAAGCTATGAATACTTGAGAACTGCTGTTCAAAATAACCCACAAGATGCAACGCTTCATATATCTTTGGGGATTAACCGTGCATTGGCTGGAAATAAGGATTTAGTTTTACAGCATCTTGATTTAGCTTGGAGAATTAGCCCTTCAAATTTCAAATACGATCTAACAAGAGACGTTCAACAGACCGGTCTAATAGTCGAAGGACTAAGGAGCTTTATCAAGAATCCAACTTATTTTATGCAAACATTTAATTTCTAACAAAATAAAAGCAAAGTAATACAAAAGTAGACAGAATCTAGATTGCTTTATAATGAATCTGTTACATATCTATAAATTGCTGAGCAAGTCACAAATATAAATTCAGTAATTAAATCTTAGACAGCCAAGTCAACTGTAAGTCAACTAAAAAAATTAATGAATATCAAAAGCCCCTGGAACTTTGATCAAGAACCATCACAGCCAGACAAATATGGATCTACAAAATACGATGGTTACAGAGCAGCACCGGCTCCAGCTCCAATACAAAGTTCTGGAACAAGCTTTAATACCAACTTTGGTAGCGGCAATCCAAAAGGAGGCACAGGAAACGGCTTTAATTTTAGCCCGCAAAATCTATCGGAAAAACTCAAACAGTTTATCAAAAACAAATACGCCAGATATTTTCTAATTGGCCTTGGTTACATGTTTGTGGCTTGGATTTTATTACATTTGTTGATTGTGCCAATCAATCGTATTCTTGGTTTACCAAATGTTAGTAATCTTCAGAATTACTCTCCCATAAGCTCAATCGAGGTTTATGACAAAGACGACCAGTTTGTAACCGTTCTCCAAGGCGAAGAGGACAGGCAAGTTGTACCATTGGATCAAGTTTCTACTTCTTTAAAACAAGCTCTCTTTGCTAGCGAAGATAGAGAGTTTTACCAACATGGAGGAATTAATGTCTTTGGTATTCTTCGCGCCATGGTGGTTAACGTTTTTTCCGGGAAAATAAAGCAAGGTGGAAGCACTCTTACACAACAGCTGGTTAAAAATATTTTCTTTCCACCAAAAGAGTGGGGCACCATTGGAAGAAAGGTTAAAGAGCTTTTCCTTTCGATTGAGGTAGAGCAAAAATACAGCAAAGACCAAATTCTGGAATTTTATTTAAACCAAGTTTATTGGGGTAAAGGCTCCTACGGAATCGAGAGAGCTGCTAAAAGATATTTTAATAAAAGTGCTTCAGAGCTTAACGTTGCTGAATCGGCTTACTTGGTGGCCTTGCTTCCCTCGCCTAGTACACTTCACAAATCTAAAGAAGCAAAAATTAGACAAAAAAATATTATTGAAAATATGGTGAAGTATGGCTACATAACTAAGACCCAAGCCAGAGATGCGGCTAAAACCCCTTTAAAGTTTGAATCTGCTCCTGGAAATTTATCTAAGTTTCCCTATTATATGAGTGTTGTACTCGATGAATTGCGGTCTCGGTACAGCGATCAAGAGCTCAGACATATGGGTCTGAGAGTTTACACCTCAATTGACACTGAAGCTCAGACAAAAGCCGAAGAAGCACTGGGAGCAGGAATCAAGAAGGCACCAAAAGGAATCAATCAAGGTGCACTTGTAACCCTCGACGTAGCAAGCAACGAGGCAAGAGTAATTGTTGGAGGGGTCGGCGACTTTTGGGAACACCAATGGAACCGTGCTACTAGCGTTCATACCATTGGGTCAGCCTTTAAACCTGTTGTTTACTTAACATCTTTCATTAAAGGCTTGTATTCAAGTAATTCCAATATTATGGATACGCCCTATGTTTACGAAAACAGCGAAACCGGAGAAGTGTGGACTCCAAAGAACTTTGATAACAAGTTCTGGGGGCCAATTACAATTAGAAAAGCTTTAGTGAATTCGCGCAACATTCCTGCAATCCGCGTTGCCCAAAAATCAACTATCGAAAGCGTTCAAGAAACAGCTCAAAAGCTTGGACTCAAAGGAGTAGAGCCTTACTTGTCTTCAGCTTTGGGCAGTTCCGCTATTTCCCCTTTGGATGCGGCAAATGCTTACGCAGTCTTTGCCAGAGGCGGAATTTACATGAAACCTATTGTGATAAGAAGAATAGTCGACCGCAAAGGTAAAATTCTGGAACAGTTCAACCCAATGCCCGAAAGAGTACTTCCATCGGGCCCAATTTATGAATTAATTGATATTTTAGTTGACGTTGTTGATCACGGAACCGGAACTGGAGCTAAGATTCCCGGTTTACAAATCGCAGGCAAAACCGGAACCGCTGACGGTTCCAGAGATGTTTGGTTTATTGGTTTTACGCCAGACACTGTTACAGCAGTTTGGGGCGGAAACGAATTGAACAAAGAAGCCTCTCATTACGCAACCGGTGGTGTGGTCATGGCAGCCATTTGGCGCGAGTTTATGAAAAGCTATTACACCATCAACCCAACTCCGGTCACAACCTTTCCAAAACCCGGCAAGCGCATCAGATTACTCATCGATCCAATTACTGGACTTTTGGCTACCAAAGATTCTTTCCAGCCTGAATACCGCGAATTTGTACCGGGCACAGAACCCAAGAAATATGCTCCACCACCTTCACCAGAACAAATTGAAAAATATTTAGAAGAAATGGAAGCACAAAACAAATATTATCAAGACGAGGAACTCGACGAACTGGAAGATCTGGACAATATAGAAGAACAATTAGTAAATAATCCTAATAACTATGATTATGGCCCAAGGTACCCTCGTGGACAAGGCCCCAACGGTGCAACAAACAATCCACCGGCTCCGGTTGATATAAACAACCCAGACCAAATACCTCCACCAACGAGAGTAAAGCCAGTCTTAATCAATAAAGAGAAAGTGGATGAGCTCTATCCTGCTCCCCAACAACAAAACCAAACGCCACAAGCAAATGAGGAACCTAGAAGAAAGAAAAGACTTTTTGATAGGTTTAGAAATAAAGAGGATAACGAAGAAGCAGGTCCTCAAAACAATCCTAACCCTGCCCCAACACAAAATACTCAAGAAACTCCTCGCTGGAAGAGAATCTTCAACAGTCCTTATTAAAAAGACTTTTATTCCAAATACCTAAAAATATTTATAAATTTATTTAACTGTTGAGACAGAAAAGTCAAAGGATAAACAGCGATTAGTTCCGCTGTGAATGAGTCTTTTGAGAGAAAAGAAGCTACGTTCAAAAAGTTGAGCACATTAAACTGCTCAGGTGAAAAGTATTTATAAAAAACAAAAATATAAAGCAAAGCAAAGGCATGAGTAATAAAAGGAATCAAAAACCAAAAATACCATTTTGTATTTCGTAAAATTATTAGCGAAAGTGGCAAAGTGAAATAATAAACAAAACTTGGCTCTGTGTAAGTAATCAAATTTAGTTGAATAGCCGCTCCAATAAAGCACAACCAAACGAAGAGTAACCAATTAATCGGCAATAAAAAAGCAAAAAGAAAAATCAATAAAGATTGCGGAAAAATCTTTAAAACATCTTTTAATTCATTAGAAACTAATCCCCAATAACCTGCATAAGAAGCTAATAGAAGTACGGTAATTAAATTTATGGAAATTAAAATATTTGCTGCAGGCCATTCTTTGAGGCTTTTCTTTTCGTTGTGCCTAGCATTTTCTTCTAGAACTGAACCAGGTTCCTGAGCTTTCCATAAACTTCCATATAAGTTTTTTAGTGAAATTATCAAGCCCATAATCTGATTGAAACCTTAGTGACATCTGTAGGTCAAAGTTCCATTTTCATCTTCTAATGAGTCTAAGTCTAGGCTTTTACCACCATATTTAACAGTTAAAAGTGTTGTATCAGGTGTCTCAATCACTATCCCTTTAGAATCACTAAATTTTATTTTCTCACCAGGAAAAACTTTACGGTCAATAATCCAGTCTCCAAGAGCTAAAGCCTTAACCTTTACATAGGTTTCCTCTGTAGTTTGAAGAATAAAAGGCTTGCAAACGCCCGAAAGAAAAGGCAAATCCGAAAGCTTATCCATAATTGGAGTATTAGAAATATTGCGTGAACCAGTTATTAAAAAGGCTCCAAGCGAGACAGCAAGCAGACAGAGAATTGCACCAATTATCATTAATAATCTTCTTAAAAAAAGATTAGAACCAGATTTTTTACTTTTAGATTCTTTAGAAATACTCTCTTTAACTTCTTTGTTAGCTTCTTTATCAGCACTTTTGTTTTCTATGCTTCCTTGCGGAGTAATCGTTAAAGGAGTTTTGTTACTCGAAGCATCGCTTGAATTAGTCGGTAGTGGCGAAAGTTTCAAGGAGTTGTTCTTTCTTTCTACAACTCCATAGCCCATAAAGGATTCGTTTAAAAACTTGTTGTTCTTGCATTCTTCGATTATGGAGTTAGAATCCAAACCCAAGAAACGGCT
>JANRMG010000351.1:0-5040 GCA_033761855.1 Candidatus Caenarcanales bacterium | reverse complement strand
AAACAATTTGCGCCTTTTTGTTCAAGTTCATTCATTAGTGAACCGGAGGCGGTTTTGTTGCCGGTTATGAATAAAAACTTTGTGTTGGCTACTTCTTTTTCTTGAAGCATTGACTCAAAGGCTTGGTTCAACCCTTCTATGTTTAGGCTTGGGCTCTCAAGAGCCACCACCAATCCGTTCCTTTCTAAAAGCTGGCTTACTGAAGGCCCAACGGAGGCAAACTTTTTTTGTTTTAATTTTTCTTTGAGATTAGCCTCTGTTTCAATCTCTTCCAGAAAAATTTGTGCCGCAAAAGAGCTGCTTAACACTATCCAGTTGGCCTCTTCAATTTCTTTTTTTATCTCAGTGTTTTCAGAAAACAAACTTTTGCTAAAGTTTTTAGTTAGTCTAATGCTTGCAATCGCATAAATGTAAGCCTGCGGAAAACTGTTAGTAAACAAAATCTTTAATTCTTGCAGCTTGTGTTCGGGGCATACTAGTAAAAAGCTTGCATTTGAAAAACTTGATTCAATCATTGTTTCGCGAAACTAATTTTATTTTTTCTCTAAAACCTTTTTGGTAAATTTCTCAAATAAATAACTAGTCTCTCTTGGTCCTGGACAAGCTTCTGGGTGGAACTGTACACTAAAAATATTTTTGGATGTGTGTTCAATCCCCTCTATGGTTGAATCATTTAAAGAAATATGGGTGACACGGATTGGCTTGTTTTTTAAAGAATCTTCCTGAACCGCAAAGCCATGGTTTTGGCTGGTAATCATTACTTTGCCAGATGTGAGATCCTTTACTGGGTGGTTGCTTCCACGGTGTCCAAATTTTAATTTATAGGTCTTGGCTCCAAGAGCCAAAGCAAGAATTTGGTGCCCTAAACAAACTCCAAAAATTGGTGCTGAATCAGCCTCAATAAGATTTTTTACTGTCTCTACTACCTCTTTGGATGCATCAGGATCGCCAGGTCCATTCGAAAGAAAAATACCATCCGGTTTAAGCGAGGCAATTTCATCAAAGCTGGTAGTGGCAGGAAAGACCTCTAAATCAAAGCCTAAAGCACTTAAGATATCAAGCATATTTTGTTTTAAACCATAATCTAAAACAGCGACCTTTCCAATTGCTCTGCCAATGGCCTTTTGAGAGTATTTTTGTTTTGTTGTTACAAACCCAGTTAAATCTTGCCCATCCATGGTGGGTTGCTCTAATACCTCTTTTAATAGTTCAGATGCTTTTTTCATACAGTCTTCTTCGGTGCTTAAAACGCACCTCATAGTGCCTTTGCTACGAATATACCTGGTTAAGCTACGTGTATCGATGGAAGCAATAGCACTTAAATTATGCTTTAATAAGAATTCTTGCAAACTTTCTTGGTTTCGCCAGGAAGACTCAACCATACTATTGTTTTTTATTACTAAACCGGAGGCAAAGACTCTTCGGGATTGGTTGTCTTGAGCACAAGTTCCATAATTTCCTATCTCTGGATAGGTGAGTGTAACAACTTGTTTGGCATAGCTTGGATCAGTAAGAATTTCTTGGTAGCCTGTAATGCCAGTATTAAAGACTATTTCTCCAAAAGTTTTATTTTCTAACTTTCCTAAAGCTTTTCCTTCGAACTGTTTACCATCTTCTAAAATTAAGCAAGCTCTGTTCATCGATTAAAGCGTTAAACTCCTGAAAAGTTTTTGGAAAGGATTATTTGATGAAGTGATAAGGTTATCAGCTACCTGTTCCCATAGAATGTGCAAACTGGAATCTCTTGATTTTAAATTCTTTTTCGCTTCTTCAATCCAAGGATTAATTACCGAAATAGAACTCATTAACTTGCCTGTTTTAATCAGTCTGTCGGTGCTTAAAATTATTTGTTTATCTTTAGTGCCATTTTGCATATTAAGTACTGTTTCAACTAGCAAGTCAGAGGTAATTAAATCGGCAAATTCTTCAATATCAGCTCCAGATTGTAGATTTGGAAGAGCTTTAATGACTTTCACAAAGTCAACTTTATCCATCTCAACAACAGGACTTTTTCTTGACTCAAGTGCAATTTTAAGAATTTCGGTTCTTTCCTCAGCTGAAGGAGGATGGAGATAAATATGCTTGCTAATTTTATTTGTTGTAAAGAAAGATTTATCTAGTAGCCAAGGTTTATTAGTGGTTGCAATAAGACCAATTTGGTTGTTTGTTGAATAGCTTCCGCTCAAAGAGTCGAGTAATAAATTTAATAAATTAATTCTAAAAAGATAACTTTCAGCATGAAGTGGGGCTTTTTGTGGGTCTGCTGCCAACCAGTGAATTTCATCAATAAAAACAATAGCTGGTTTATTGTCTCTGGCGAATTGAAGCAAGTGAGCCAACTTAAGTTCAGATTCTTCATAACTTAAATCTAAAAAGTCTCCAGCTCTCAGAGCCAAGAAACAAATATCGGATTCAGTAGCTAAGGCTTTGCAGAGGTGTGTTTTACCGCATCCAGGTGGACCATAAAGAAGAACTTTGGGATTGGAAGAGCTATTGCAAAGAGAATTAAGTTGAGGATTTTTCAAAGGCAAAACAATCTCTTGAATCAAAGCTTGTTTAACTTTCTTCAAACCACCAACTTCATCCAAGGTAACAATCTTTTTAACCTGATTTAGATCTTCCTTTTCATGTTCTGGATTTTGTAAATCAGAGGGTGGAAGCTCAAAGTTAGGATTGTTCGATCCCGCCGAAAATCCGGGAGGATAGCCCTGACCGCCAGCTTGTTCAAAATGAGAAATTTCCAGGACTATATAGTGGGTATGTCTCGGAACTTGCCTGTACTGAGAATTATTCTCTCCGCCGGGCGAGGGTTGTGAAAATTCAAACTGATTTCTTTGATCAAAAGCCTTATTGTTGGCTTTAGTTACTAAGTTTTGTCTGATAAATTTTAAAAAAGTATTTTCAGTTTGCAAAAGCGAAGAATCCTGAGCAATGGCCAAATCTAACCATTTGGAGGCTTCAGAGAAACTTGATTTTTTTGCCAAAATTTTGGCAAAAGTTAAAGCTTGCTCTTTGTTTAGTTTGTCCTCCGAAAGCGACGAGAGCAAGTTCATATAAGTGTGAGCTTTGTCAATTGAGCTCTTTTGCCAGTTAATCTTGGCCAGTCCCCAAAGCGCATTGGAAGCATTAGGATCAATTTTAAGAATCTCGTTTAAAAGGTCTTCGGCTCGCTTAATATTGCCTTGAGACAAAAGTAAAAAAGCGAGACGCTCTTTGAGCTCAAGATTACTTGGAGCCTCTTCGAGTTTTGTTTCTAGAATTTTTATTAGCTCGTGTGGATTCATGGCTTTTTAGTATTTTGCTTGAGTATTTTAGATTAGTAATTTAAACTGATTCAGAGAAGTCTGTAAAACTACTGAAGACGTAAAATAATAAGCTACTGAAAGAAAGAATTAATTAATTAACAAATAAAAGTAATTAATTAAGAACAATTACAAAGACAATTATAAGTACATTCGCTGATATTAGAGGGAAAATAGACAAGCTTTTTAATAAATTGTCCAGATAAAATTAACAACTTCAAACAGAAATCGGACAGAAAATGGTATTTGTGGTTTAGAATTTCATAATTGTAAGACTGAAAGATAGGCTTTAGAAATAGATTTAAACTAGCATTTCCTAGCAATTATTAAATTTCTGAACTCTAAATATCTACTTTATTAAGAATCCTCAAATCTTTATTTAACAGATGGCTTCCACTTTACCAGATTTAAAGACCGAAGAAATGGTCATCAACATGGGTCCTCACCATCCTGCAACCCATGGTGTATTGCGTTTAAAGCTTAAACTCGATGGAGAGCAAGTAAAAGAAGTCGAGCCGGTAATCGGTTATTTGCATCGTGCAATGGAAAAACAGGCCGAGCAACGTAATTATTTTAATTACCAAGTTGATATAGACAGAGTGGATTATCTGGCAGGAATGCATAACAATGAAGCATTCTCTATGGCCATAGAAAGGCTTGTTGGGCTCGAAGTCCCCGAAAGAGCAAAGTATATCCGGGTTATTTGTTCTGAGTTGAACCGTATTTCCTCGCATTTGTTGTGGTTGGGAACCTGTTTGATTGATATGGGAGCCATGATGGGTTTTCCTTTTTACCCATTCAGAGAGAGAGACAAGATTCTCAACTTTTTGGAAGAAATCTCTGGACAACGCATGATGTTTAATTTTATTCGGATTGGTGGCGTTCAGAGAGACCCTTCGGCCGAGTGGTTAAAGAATGTAAGAGAATTTGCCGCCACAGAATTCCCTTCCAGAGTGGAAGAGTACGAAGCAATCGCCACCGAAAATCCAATCTTTATCAGTCGTATGAAAGGAATTGGCAATCTTCCAAAGGAAGTTGCTCTTAGTTATAACGTTACTGGCCCGTCTCTTAGGGCTTCTGGAGTAGCTTTGGATTTAAGAAAAACCGAAGATTATTCGGTTTACTCTAAGTTTGATTTCACTTCTACCACAGGAACCGATGGTGACTGCTACGCCAGATATAAATGCAGAATCAAAGAGCTTTATGAATCAGCAAAAATTATTGTTCAGGCTGTAGATGCTCTTCCCGAGGGACAAATCACCGCCAAGAAAATCCTCCCAGGTCTTAAGCCACCTAAAGGCGAATCCTATGCCGCAGTTGAATCGGCCAGAGGACATCTTGGAGTTTATGTTGTAAGCGACGGTTCTTCTAGCCCATACAGAGTTCGTTGGCACTCACCCTCTTTTAATGCAGTTTCGGTTTTACCTTATATGCTTACCAAAGGTGGGCCCGGAGGCAGCAATTTACGTATTTCCGACATTATGGCCTGTATCGCAAGCATTGATTTCATCATGCCTGACGTTGATAGATAAAAGAATAACCAGCACAAATAGTATTGACTTTTGTGCTGGTTATTCTTTACAATATGTTTTTAAAGTTTATTAACTAATGGTGCGGATTAAACTAGAGAGAAAGATTAGCAAAAGAGCCAAAGAGTCTAAGCACAAGATTGAAGGCAGCAGAAACATAAGCCAAGGTTGCTTCAAAATACTTCTTGGAACGCTCGGAAAGATGCTTT
>JANRMG010000350.1:0-4187 GCA_033761855.1 Candidatus Caenarcanales bacterium | reverse complement strand
ATGGTCCTCTAAACGGACAAAACAATGTTCTTATTTTGGTCTATGGGAAATCAGCGCCTTACAATGAAATTCTAAACATCAATAGCGGTCTGATTGATAACATGAGAATTTTTGGTGCGGCAACTGGAGAGCGTGCTGTTCTGAACGGGAGACTCAACTTCATCAATACTGCTATTGGCACAACAACAAATGTTTATGTTGAAGGGATGAGAATTAACGGCGTAAACGGGCAATCAGCAATAACTACAAGCGGAACCGATCTTTTGAATTTGACCATAAAAGATTGCGAACTGGTCAAAAATGATGTTGATGGATTTGACCTAATGAACTTTGGGACAATTGGTGCGATAAATATTCTCAACAGTAAATTTACGAGAGACACCGACCCAAATTGTGCTATTATTCGCAACACTGGAGCCGCACGAGTCACGGCAAGATACTCTGAATTTATCGGAAATGTTGGTTCCGCAAATCCATTAAACTCTGTGTATGTGAGCCCAATTGGAGCGCTTACTCAAAATATTGCTGTCTTTGAATACTGCACAATTTACTATGGAGGGGAAACTTTATTTTATCTCCATCCCAATTGTGATGTTGAATGCCGTTGGAACAGGATTATCTTTGGAGTAAACAATGGTCAGGTTTTTTACCTAAACACCGCAGCCGCCGATATAAATGTTTGGGCTGAGTTCAATGAATTTTATCGGAATATTCCGTTTGGAGCGGGATTCATAGCTCGCAATGCGGGTCTCGGTGGAGGCTCATTTTTGAACGGATATAATACTTATGTAAATGGTAGCAATATTCAGAATACAATAGCTTTAATTAATCTAGCGCAACCTCTGAATCCGTTGCCATAAGGAGATTACGATGCCATTTGGACCCTGTGTAGCAAGCTTTCCTAACGCAAGAATTTATCCTCCTCCCGCAGTAGTGAGCGCGGAAACGGATGATCTAACCGTACAAATTGCGGGTGCTGGTGGCTCTCCCAACGGCAACACCGTTGTTCACGTTGCGGAACCTGCGCGAGTGTATCTTACGCTAACAAACGAAAGTTTAACCGATGCTTTGAGATACGGCTACGTTGATGATGTAAACCTCAATGTAAACGGATTTTATTTAGCCCCAGGAAAAGCTGTGACAATTACTTCACCTCAAGAGATTTTTGCTGTTGCCTTGGGTGCGGCTCCCATTCAAACCTCGTGGGACCAGGGGATAGGTTAATATGTGTCCAGGACCAAATATTTTTGATAACGGAATTGATGGGAGTGGGCCAGTTAGCCCACTAGTTCCTGTCTTTCACACCGTTACAGCACCAGAACTTGCTGCTAAACAATTTCTTCTTCCCGTGGCTCCACCTTTGCCGGGAAACGTAGTTGTTGATATGCACCGAGGAGCGCCCTGTCTACTCAACGGTGTCGATTTCAATATTGTTGGTCTTGTTTTCGATTGGAACGGATTTGGGCTTGATGGAATTATAAAGGTAGGCGACACAATTCGCCTTCTTTACTAAAAATAAAACGGGCTAAGTCTCGTCATTCGCTGCACACACCTATCCAAAAGATCAATTGGTGGAGTGTAACGAGAATTTTTAACAAGGTCTAAATTCAATTTATAATCAGAAACCAAACATTGTCGCAAATATGCCAAATCCTCGTTAGACTTATTAAGCTCTTTTTCAAGCTCTGAAATTCGCGCATTTTTCTCTTTAATAATTCTTTTGTGTTTGGTCATTGTGGCTCCTTCACCATGTCGATAATGCCCATTTGAGCTTTGTAGCGAGTAATATTTTCGTTATGAATTTTTTGGCTCACTCCCGCAACAGCACTGATTAAAACAAAAACATCTTCAACCGTCATGACAATTTGAAGCATCTCATCGGGTTTTTCGTGAATGGGAAAAATTAAAGAGACAAGTTGAGGCCCGCTTTCGTGATCGAAAGTCGTAACGAAAAATCCATCGGCACTTATTATTTTTCGCTTTTCAAGATCGCTAACAACGGATTCAGGAATCATCATGCCAAAGGTGCTATCACGGAAAGCGGTCTTAGCAAATCATTTTTAAAAACCCACCTCTCAGTTGAACCAAAAGCAAGCTTGTCCCGAATATCGCAATACCGAAACCAAGCCTCATCACGCGCAAAAGTTAGGGGGGTACAAGAGTTCCATAGAGCAAAAGCTTGTTGTAAAGTCATGCGTTCCTCACTATTTGTCATACAAAAATAATCCCTAAAAACTGGAGTAAATTGCAAGAATAATCGAAAGCTGGTAGAATATTTTAATGTTGACAAAAGACAAAAAATTAATGCCTTACCAGCTTATTTTATTTGGTGCTCTTGGCCTCTACCTTTGGCGCTTGAGCAAACGAAATGCTGAGCTAGGCCAGGATGGTAATTTTCGATTAAATATCGACACCGACAAAATGGCTGCAACTATTGCGCCCTGGGTTCCCATAAATCCTGTCCACCGAGATAAGGTGGAAGGTGTGCTGCGAGAGACCGCAAACGCAATTTTACATAGAGTAAGAAGATGAAAATTTATTTGCCCAAAAAATATAAAAATCTGCCCCAATGGATTAAAAACATGGCGGCACTTGATGCTGTTGGATACGTTGAAGAAATTTTAAATTTAAGGCGAAGTGATAAAAAATATCGAGAAGAAATAGAATCCCGCATGAATCATTTTTTAGATGAGGCCATGCGGGAGAGTCTTACCGCTAATGTGGGGGGAGATTAAGTTTCTTCCAGGTCTCTAAAAAGTTCTAGCTGGTCTTCAGGCATATCAGAAATATCTATGCCTTTTGCTGCAAACCAATTTTTAAGAGCTTCAATGTCAAGCGCTTCTTCATCGGGAATAAACGGATTTGGTGTAGTTAGATCGGGAATCGAATCCCAAACTAACTCCTCTGGCGCGTGCATAGCCGGGAAACCTGCACTTCGCATATCAGAGGCATTCCACGCAACCAGGACTCTCGAAGAGGTCATGGGTACGGTGTTACCCTCTACGGTTTCAAAGGTTGTGAAAGTCTCAGTGCCAAGAGCTATACCCCAATCATTTCGGTCAGGACGGTTTTTGTGATAAACAATTACGGGAATCATGCCATTCATTTGTAAAATCTCCTTTGGTGTGCGAGTCTATCTATCTACGGAGAGGTGTCAAATGGGAAATGAAGAGATGCACAAAATTTTTGTTTACGACAATCTGTGTCTTGGTTTTGCCGACTCGATAGATTATTTACAAGCAAAGCATGGGTGTGAGTGGTGTGGATTTGCTGATTTTAGAGGCGAATACCGACTGTGGTACACTGGTAAAGTTTACTTGACACCATTTCCAGGCGGCAAAGGATGCGCGGGGGAAGTTTATAACGTGCCCGACTCTGTACTCTCAAGACTCGATAAAAAATATCAGCATGGGTACAATAAAACTGAAAGTTTTGAGCGCATAAAAATTATGGTAGAAATGGGAGATGACACACCAGTTGAGGCGTGGTGCTATGTTTACGACATTTCAAAGCTTCAAGCGCGAAGACTTAAATCAAAGACCATTTACGACTATAAAGCCATGAGCCCAACGCTATCGGGTAAAAATGGGCATCAACCAAAACTTTGTTGCTAATATGGAATACATTGCAAGAAAAACAAAACGTGCTGCTGGAATTCGCAAGCGTCCTTTTGGGCGCTCTGGTAGTGCTGGAGTAAAAGAAGAAACCGTTTGGGAAATAACCCGAAGCGATGGATTGGTGTTTTATAAGCGCCCAGGAGAATTTATAAAATGGTTGCGAGCTAAAGACGCACTAAATCAAAAGGTAGTAAAAATTTAATTGATATGAGTAAAACAATATTGTCTCTATCGGAAATCAGGAAGCTCATTGATAAGTTAGGGTGGTGGAAATTTAAAAGTCTTTACCCGAAAGAAGCGCTCCTTTGGAATAAGGCCGAGGAAAAACGTCGCAAGAAAAAACTAAAAGAACTTTATGGGCGAGTACCGACCGGAGACCGAGGATTTGTTATCGAGAAGAATCGAAATGATCGAAGGAAAAGATTTGGGTTAAAATAAAATCAAAGGAACGTCTATGAAGTACACTAAAACGGAACTCAAGCAAAAGGCACAAGACCTTATCTTAGACAAAATTGGGGACGCTAGAGGTTATTGGCGCGAGTATGAAGACTTCGGCGACCAGTCCGACGA
>JANRMG010000349.1:0-2591 GCA_033761855.1 Candidatus Caenarcanales bacterium | reverse complement strand
ATAAAAATTACTTATGAGTGCTAAATTTTGATTAAAAAAGTTTAATAGATGAATATAAAGATTCCACCTACTAAAGTATTCAAATTCTTACCACCAGCAAATCAAAACCAAGCTTTAATTAGCCTGCTGGGTGATACTCCTTTGTCAAGCGCAGCTGTTCAACAACAAATATTAAGTCAATTAGCTCAAGGACAGCTGCCGACTTCTGATACTTCGAATTCTTTGCAAAATACAAATTTACAAAACTCACTTTTAAACAATAATTATCTTTCTCAAATTTTAAACAATGCTGGATTAACTTCCCTTTCTGGATTTTTAATTTCAACACTTGGAGTGTTAGGTATTAACCTCGGCTCCAAACAATATCAAAATTTAAGTACCAATTCTACCGATACAAAAAAAATCGCAGAGGTCTTATTAGATTCAAAGCCTTTATCCAAAGACGAAATCGCTCAACTGTATGCCAGAGCCTACGATTTTATTCTTCATCCCGAAAAAATTACCTTGCCTAAATCCTTGGATTCAATGTATACAACGGGGAAAGCAGAAGCTTTAGTTGAATTTAGAAAGTTTGTAGTTGGTTTTTCTAAAATTTTACTTTCAGGCCATATTCCAATGTTCACCTTCGATTGGGACGGAACCAAGGCTTCTAAAACGGCTTTCTTTGTGAGCTTTACAGGCTCAACCAATAGCGATGAGGACAGAGGCAACGTTCAATCCGAAATGCTTTACATGCATAAACTTAAAGGGTTGGCACAGGTTTACAATGAACACGTTAAAAAACCCAACGAACGAGAAATAAAACCAGAAGAGCTAGCACTTTATCATATACTCTCAATGAGAGCGGTTGCCTGGGATGGACAAAGCTATTACAGAGTTCAAGCAACTCCACAAATGAATGGTGAAAATCCAGCCTTTTATTCAAACGGTTCGATTGATGGTATTTGCGCAGAATTAGGACTAGATCCTAAACTTGCCTTTGAATCATTAAAGGACCCAAGCAAAGTTTCAATTTTTGAAACAATTTCTATCGCTGGATTTGGCGGACCATTAAGAGTAAGAAATGGAAGAGAAATTGAATTTGTTGCTGCTAACGGAGAAAAAGGTAAAAATGGAGCAGCCTACTTTGCTTATGTTGGAGAAGTTTATAACAGAGCCGATAAAGACAAATCTTCCGATGGGGAAGCGCATAGAGACGAACTTCAAAAAATAACCTCAATTAATGAGTTCAGAAAAGCTTATGAAGAATACCTCCCAGGTGGATCAAAAGCACACGTTAAAATGGGAGGCTATTTTGAAGAGCTTGCCTTTGTAACTAAAAAGTTGGGTATTGGAATCCTTGAACGAAAGGGCGTACCCAAATATTTACTTGATTCTGAATGGTATGATTTTGGGAAACAACCAACCTGGTTAAATGATTTAGAGCTTGCAACTTGCCTCGAAGAGGCAAAGAAAATTGATTTAGCTGGTGGCGATTGGAAAGAGTTCTTAAGAGATAAATTTGTACCAATTCAGGCTGGTGATCATCATTTAGATGGAAAAGTAGAATTACCTAAATCTCTTTTGGAAGTTTTCTATAAAGCATCCAGTTTTAAAGAATTTAAGGACGAAGCAAGACAAGCATCTTGGTTCATGATTACATCTCACGCAATTGATGGCGATAGTCGGTTTGTCGATGTTACTGCTGAAGAATACGATTATTACAAAGAGGTACTTCTAAAAGGAATAGTTAGAAAATATCTTGCAGAAGAGGGCGACAAAGTTAAACCACTTTCTTATGATGAAATGCCTCCTATTTGTAGAGATGTTGCAAATACTGCAGACCTTCTTGAATTTGAAGTAAACATTGCAAATAACGGAGATAAAGCACCTTATCTCGAAATTTCACCTAAGGTAAATAAAGCGGCTGCGTTTAAGGAGGAGGTAGAAGAGAAACCTTTTGTTATCCAAATTGGAGCTGGTGATAGTCAAGGCACTGATGCTGGAATGTTGGTGGGAGCTATCAATGATGGTTACATCAAAGGCAAGAAAGGTGCTAATCAATTTGCAGATAACATAATTCCATTTTTAAAGAGCAAAGGAATTGAAACAAATGAATCTGAAATTAATGGCATTGCAAAGGCAATGGAAGAAGATGGAATTGGCTTATCTGTAAAAGTTAGAGGACAGATTGATCTTGGTAATGATACCGCTTTAAATCACTATATTACTCAGTCAATCAACTTAAATGGCAGTCCCTTCGAGCTTAAAGTAGAGTTGTCTCCAGATAAAAAGTCTATTCAGTCTCTTGAAGTTGTTGGAAAAGAGTTCGGTACAACCGAAAAACTTGATCCTTCATGCTTAAATCTAAAAAAAGGCAAATATACTCTTGCAAAAGGAAACAATAGACTCAGACAGCTTCTAACGGAAAAAGCTGTTCCTTTTTACGAAGAAAGAATTGTCTCTGCCACCGATGTTCATCAAAACAATTCAATGACATCTTCGGTCTTGCATCTTCTTTTCGGTAATGACCCAGATAAAATCGATCATTCAACCCTTGTTAAAGAAATATCAGGTGGAGAAGATCCTCAGCATCTGAGATGGGGATCGAA
>JANRMG010000348.1:0-3316 GCA_033761855.1 Candidatus Caenarcanales bacterium | reverse complement strand
ACGACCCGAACCCTCTATTTTTCTGGAGGTACACCCGTCCAATGCGCCTTCCAGCCGGCAAATGAAGCATAAGTGAAAGCTCATCGCTTCCACTTAGCATCCTGCCTCGGGCAAAACAGGATTCTTAACGGCGCATTTCGTTGATTTTAGCCACTTCTTTAATATGTCAAACACGCACCATTAGTTATTAGTTCAGCTTCTCAATTTTCGACTCCTTCAAGTTTAGGCTACAAAACAGAAGTCTATGAAAGATTAAGAGGAATTATGCAAAGACTTGGCTTTGGAGATTTACCCGTAACAAATACTGGTACTGATGGAACTCAATTTCAAAGAATAGGTTTTGTTGATTTTGGAGAATAAAAGACCCACTCTGTTTATTGTGAGTGGGTCTTTTTTTACTTACATTTTGTACTAAACCAATTAACGATTGGGAACGTAATTTCCACTGTTGGAATATCCGTTAGAACCATTGGTGGTGTAAGAATAGCTTCCATCAGGGTTTTTGGAATATTGAGTCGTCTGTTCACGGGTCTTTCCATTAGGGCCAGTTACTTGACGGTTAATAGTATTAGCCTCGCGGTCGTGAGAGTACTGACTGGAATATGAACGAGAAATGCCGCTCGGCCCCGTAACAGTTGTCGAAGCCGCCCCATTGCCTAAGTTCTGTCTTTGTACTCCATAATTCTTTGTATTACCCTGAGGTCCAGTTACAGAGGTATTTCCAGTATAGATTTTTGTTGAACGATCATAATTGCCGTTACTATTGCTATTAAAAATTCTTCCTTTTGAATTTATATAACTTCCATTTGCCGTTCTTTGATTACCATTCCAATTTACGCTGTGATTACCAGAACCGCCACGAGAATTGGTAAAAGTCCCAGATCTGGCTTCAGCGTTAAGTTCTATAAAAAAAGTAAAAGCTGCTACTGCTGTTAGGGTAAACCCTAAAAAAATTTTAGACTGTTTGTTTCTCATATCTTATTTACTTAAGGGATACCCTTTCTTAGTCGAAGGTTAAATTTGTCCGGTTACAAATAATTTGTCCACTTAAAATTCTCTTTAAGAGACTTTGCAAATTAATAACTTAAATAAAGCAGCTTTTCAGATTACGGATTCAAACTAGCCGGGCCAATTGAACAAACAATGTATCGCTTAAAACAAAACTTAATTGTTACGCCTCCCTCTCAGCCGGGAGAAAAGATTAAAATTGTCCATCCCACAACCAATCAAGCCATTTTAATCGGCAAAAAAGAAGTGGCCATTCTTAGAGCGATTGCAGCTTTAAGCCCATCTGAAGCGGCAAAAAATCTTTCTATCGATTTAACTGAAATTAATTCCTTTATTCAAAAACTCAGCCAGGCTAATTTTTTAGAAAGGGTAGAAAACAAACCCGCAAAAATAAACAACTCTCCCAATCAGGAAATTAAAACTGTTTCACGCGCACCCGACGAACCAGCTGTCATTTTAAGGCCAGACCTAGAGCTTTCTCAAGACAATGATTCTTTATTAATCGCCGACCCTCTCTCCAATCGGGTGTTTTCTTTGGGTTACAACGAAACCAAAATTCTCAACGGGCTTCTTACAAGCCCAACCCAAACGGTAGCTAAAGAAAACAATTTATCCGAAGAAGAAGTAGAAAAATTTATTCAGAGTTTAGCCAAAAAGTTTTTATTACTTAAACCAAAGTTTGAAGATACTGATACAAAGAATCCAGACAGAAATCTGCTTAGCTTATTAATCCAGCGTCATAAATTAGGCAACCCAGACGATTTACTTGCAAAAATTGACAAGACCTTTGGCTGGCTCTGGAAAAGCCCATTCAATGCTGTTCATTTTGGACTTTTTATTTTTGCAATTTATATTTGGTTCGATCAATTTAAAGTTTTTGCCAATTATGGTTTTCCTAAAATATTCGAAAACCCTCTTCTAAACGGGCTAATATTTTTAACTATTATCTCTTTTATACTTACCGTACATGAATTTGCACATGGCTTAGCTCTTAAATCCTATGGCGGCCGAGTACCCGAAATGGGATTATTTTTAATGTATGGCTTTCCATCAGCTTATACAAACGTAACAGATGCTTACAGGCTAAAAGAGAAATCCGAAAAAGCCTGGGTTATTTTAGCTGGTGTATTTTTCCAGGTTTGGGTTGGATGCGTAGCCCTCTTGGTTTGGGCTTTTGCAAATAAGCCAACCATAATTTCTGATTTAGCTTATTTGGTTTGTTTAGCCTCTTTCTTAAACTTATTCATTAACTTAAACCCTCTCATCAAACTAGACGGCTACTACTTACTAACCTTAATGCTCGGCAAGCCAAACTTGAGAGAAAAATCATGGAATTTCTTAAAAAATGGCTTTGGTTCAGCTAACTCATTCAGTGAAGCTATGCTTTATTTCTTTTATGGAATTGCCAGCTTCATTTATACGATCTGTTTAGTCGCTCTTCTGTTGGGCACAGTCCTAAAACTTGGAATAGAAAATATTCCCTTTACCGGAGGACTAATTCTTTTGTTATTTTTCTTGGCCTCCCAGACTCCTCTCCCCGACAAAGAAACCATAAATCTCAACGAGGAAGGTTCTTCTTTATCACCACAAAAAACTTCTCAAGCTCTAGACAAAACAAATAAACAAGTTGACTTTCCTCAACAAAAGGTTCAAGTCGAATATTCCAAACAAGAAAAACAAAAACTAAAAGATAAAAAAGGAATCAACTTTCTTCCTCTTTTGATTTTAGCTTCAATCGTAGCTTTATTATTTATTGAGGTTCCTTACCAGGTAGGCGGAGACGTTGAGATTAATCCTTCAGAAGGCAAAAGAGCTTTACTCAGATCACCGATCCAAGGAGTAATAAAAGATTTAAAGGTTAAATCTGGAGATTATGTAAAGCAAGGTCAAACGGTAGTTGAAATAACTGATTGGAGCGTTTTAGAGCAAATAACCCAAACCACAGGTGCCAACCCTTTTTCGGGAAATAGCACACCAAAGCTTGACTCACTCGGAGGAGAAATTTCACAATCACAAATTCAAAGTAAGAAACTGGAGATTGAGCTTAGAAAAGCTGAACTCAGCTATGCCAATGAAATAAAAAAAGCCAACACATACACAAAGCTTGCCAAAGAGGGAGCCTATCCCAAAACTCTAGCCGAACAAGCAATCCTGAACGCTCAATTGGCTAAAGAGGAGATAAACAAATTAAGACAAGAAATAAATTTAAATAAACAAAGTACTCAAATCGCTCAATCAAACTTTAGTAGTCTTAAGGGTCAAATCCAGTTTTACAAACAGAAATCTAGCTTTCAAACAATTAAGAGCC
>JANRMG010000347.1:0-3957 GCA_033761855.1 Candidatus Caenarcanales bacterium | reverse complement strand
TTTTAGCCCACAAACGCAAAAAGCAAAGGTGAGTAAACTTAAGAGTAACTTTTTTTTAAGCTTAAAAATCATTCAATCTTTAGCTGCCAAATAAACAATCACCAAAATAAAATTTATTCATACAAATTTCCTATACCTTTTATTGGCTCAAAATCTGCAAGTTGTAAATTTTCTATACTGGATATTCCATCAAAAGGGGTTGGATCTTCTTTAAGCATAGTAAAAACTGCTTCTGCCAATTCAACTGAATAAGGTCTATCCATATTTAAATGAATAGTTTTAAAGGGTACCCTCACTCTTCGTCCACCTTCCAGAATCAATTTATTCTGAAAAATCAGCGATTTAGCTTGGGCAATTGCAAATTCAAAGGGGACATTCTTTGAGTTTGCAAATTTATAAAGTGTACCGTCTCTTCTATAGGGTCTATCTAAGTGCACTTCTCCAATTGTCTTTAATCCGGAGGAATCACTTACGGCATTTAAAAAGTTACCGGCTGGCCCAACAAAGTTAATCCAAGCCGAAAAAGAAGAAACTGCTTTAGCTAAAATTTCAGCGAAAATATTGTCAACCACACATTTATAATACATTGCTCCGTGAGGTCTAAAGTGGGTTAAGGTTAATCCCATGGTTTTAGCCATGCCGGCAATTGTACCTAACTGCTGGGTTACATAGGCTTTTAATTCATCATTATCTAACCTTATTTCTTTTCGCCCAAAGCTGCTCAAATCAGGGTAACCAATATGCGCCCCCACCATTAAGCTTCTTATTTTGGCAATACGAAGAGCCTCATAAATAGTTGTTGGATCTCCGGCATGGGCTCCACATGCAATATTTACACTGCTAACAAAAGGCAAAAGAGCTTCTTCGTCTCTATGGACATAGGGCCCCCACTTTTGTCCCAAGTCGCAATTCAAGTCAAGAGAACGTGTATAAAAAACCCTTTCTTCAAATCTCTCTTCTCTATGTCGGCTCTGGTAATCGGTTCTCATAAATTTTTATATTAAACTCTCTATATTATAACGGAGGCTTTAAGCTTTAACCTTTTACCTTGCATTGGCTTTGCCTTTTAGCCTTATGAAATAAAACTCAGGCAAAATGTTTTTAAGCATTATTATTTGAATTGGGCTTACCAGAAAACATTGAGAATAAATCTTTAGATAAATTTCTACCTGTTTCCATAAGATTGACCTTGCTATCAACAACATCAAAGCTCGATCCATTGGCGATATAAGAATCGGAATTTTGTTGATTTTGTCTGAGAATTAAAAACTCTATTATCTGGCTCATGTGGGCCTTGCTTTCTGGAGCAAGGAGAACACCTGCAGTTGTTGAGCGA
This sequence comes from Candidatus Caenarcanales bacterium, assembly GCA_033761855.1. Lineage (GTDB taxonomy): Bacteria > Cyanobacteriota > Vampirovibrionia > Caenarcaniphilales > Caenarcanaceae > JANRMG01. Next base: position 2,621 of record JANRMG010000347.1, on the reverse strand, counting down.
TCCAAAACGCTAGTTGATTGTCTAACAATTTTTCCACCGATTTCTGGGAAACTGCTCAGAGGGTGGTCAAAAGAAATATGGCAATTTTCTCCAATATTTAAATTGATTGGTTCTTCAAAGCGAAGTCCAAAACCGGTGTCCGAGACATCAACACAAATAGCTCTTTTAGGTGTTTTGGAATCACCAAGAAAACAACGAACAGGAGCAAGACAAAAAACGCGTGGAGACTTTCTTCCTGAATCAACTTGAAAATAGCTAGGAATTGTTATTTCATAAATTTCGGCAAAGTCAGAGTGTCCAACCTTCTTTATGACATTGCTCTCCCACATTTCGGTTTCCCCGAAGGGACTCTTCATAAGCTTAAGTGGATGATTTTCTGGAAAGTCTATTGAACGAATTATTAAATCTAATTGCCAAGATGGATTTGGCCTTACAGGGTTTTTCATAAAATAATGTCCATCCTGTTCTCTTAAAAGAACGGGAATCTTAACCTGGCAATCGTTCAGATAGTTGAACTGCGCGATCATAGGAGTATTTAAAATTAAAAGCTTACTTGCTTGAGATTCCATTAATTTGGCTAGGATAACCAAGTGATAATCTTTTATGCCCTGCTAGGCATTTCCCTAAACTTACAAACGGATTTTGGTTTTTACTTTTATATGAAACTTATCTGATTTCAAAAAAGTACTTATAAAAAAATATAAGCCAGCTCCAATTATAGGGTTTGAGCTGGCGTTAAACTTTAGGCTTCTATTATAAGTAAACAGTTTATAAGTGAGTTTCTCTTCAGTTCCCCCTTCAGAGAACTCAATAATATAAGTTAAAAGGCACCTAAATCTTTATATTAGCTTAAAGAAACTTAAGAATTGTCCTTTGCCTACAAATATCACTAATTTAAATTTGGGAAATTCTCAAGGTTTACCCTTAATAAAAATTTTGATTAATTGGCTAAATATCACTTTAGTGGAAGGAATTAATTATTAAACTGCTCAAATTCTGATTTGGCTAAATATGTCTAACAATCCAGGCAACTACTCTAATAATCCGCAAAACAACCCTTATGAGGGGAGTCCCAATCCTTTTTCACCACCTTTAGCTAGCGGAGGGTATAGCAACCCCGGCGGACAACCTACAGTTCCTTTTCCCCAAGGCCAACCATCTGTGCCTCAACAGCCTATTCAGGCCGGGGTTGCACAGCATAATGTTTCAAAGTCCGATTTAAAGACGGCTTCGAAGCAAATTATGACCAATGTACCGGTAAAAAAACCCGCTGCCGAGCAAAAGGGGCCACAGGCAAAAGCAAGTAGCAAGCCAAAAAATCCTCGCAAAATGATTTTCTTTGTTTTATTCTTGCTTGCGCTCTTTATTCCTATGCCAAAACAAGTTGGCGGAGATATAGAAGTTTCTGGAGCTCCATCTATAAACCAGGCAATTTTACGTCCTTCAGTTTCTGGTACTTTGCAAGAAATTAGAGTAAAAACCAACCAAGAAGTTAAAGCTGGAGAAGTAATTGCAGTTTTGAGAAATTGGGAAATAGAAGAAAAAATTCTAGAGGGAGAAAAACAGCTTTCCCGACTCAGAGCGGCTAAAGGATCTTTAAACGCACAGGTTAAAATCGCTGAAGAGGAATATAACCGCGCCAAGGAGGAATATAACCGTCAATCGGCTGAAAGTAATTTTATTCAGAGCCAAGCAAAAGCGCTTGAAAAAACCGATGGAGACGGAGGGGCGCCAAGAATTGAATCGACCCGCAAACAATTACAGCAAATTAGATTACAAGCCGAAAGCTTGAGCCAGAGAGCGGCTTTACACAAATATCTGTCCGATGAAGGTGTTTATCCTCGTCAATCTGCACTTCAATCAGCTTATGAAGCGGCTTCTGCCGAAAAACAAGCTGATGCTCTTTCTTCACAATTAAAGGCTGAAGAATCAGAACTTAAACAAAAATCCGTAGAAGATGTTCCCAAGCTTAAAGAGGCTCTTAAAGGAGCTGATGCTAATTTGAGAAGACTGGAAGCTTCTAAACAAGACTCAATAGTAAACGATACTCAAATCGCTGATGCACAGAAACAGCTTGCAATCTATAAAAAGCAAAAAGATGAATTGGTTTTAAAATCACCAATTGATGGAACAGTGCTTACACTTAAAACCGATCTTCTTTTGGGACAAAACTTCAATCGTGGGGACACGGTTGCCATTGTTGGAAACTTGAGCGAAGTTAAAGTTAATCTTCAATTGCCCGAAGAAGATAGAGCCTATGTTCAAGAAGGACAAAAGGTTACTGCTCGTATTCGAGCCAGGCCAGATGAAGTCTTTGTTGGGGCTGTGCAAGATATTGCACCAATTACCAGTGAAACAGGTGAGCAAACCAACAAGCGCAGAATCTGGGATATTGGAATGGGCCTCGGTAATCCACAGGGAACCCTTAGACCTGGGATGACCGGTTACGCAAAGATTCACACTGGACAATGGAGACCTTTTATTCTTCTTGCCTGGGATGAAATCTACAAATCCTTTAGGTTAGACCGTTATATGGATAAAAATCCTTTAGCTGGCCTCTCACCAAAAGGTGCCGTATAATTTTCATCAACTTAGTAATTTAGCAAAAGAAAAAGCGAGGG
>JANRMG010000346.1:0-3099 GCA_033761855.1 Candidatus Caenarcanales bacterium | reverse complement strand
TGTATTTTCAATATCCTCGGCAGTATTTTCAAAAAGAGGAAATCTGATTTGATCAGTTACCTTAGCAAATTTAGTTGCTGATTCATATTGTTTTTTCTCATTTCTACCTTCGTAATCGATATCAGCAGAAAAACCAGCTTCTCTAGCAGCTTTAATAAGTTTATAAACCGCTACAAAATTATCTTCAGTAAAAGTTGGAAAATAATCAAGTTTTTGATCTTTGATTTGTTCTTCGATTAAAGTTGCTAACCTCTCCATCCCAAGGGCCCAACCAAATGCTGGAGTAGATGGTCCTCCAAATTCTTGTACTAAACCATCATATCTTCCACCTGCGCAAATAGTGTTTTGAGTTCCTAAAGCTTTATTATCAGTTTTAATTTCAAAAACAGTTTTTGTGTAGTAATCTAAGCCTCTAACTAAACTTTCATTCACAATATATGGAATTTCTAAACTTTTAAGTAACGTGAATAACCTTTCTTGGTGAGCTAATGAAGCTGTATTTAAATAATTAGAAATTGTAGGAGCTTTAGCTTTGTATAATGCCTGATCTTCGGGTACCTTGCAATCAAGAGCTCTGAGAGGGTTTGTTTTCATGCGATTTATGCAATCTGGACAAATCTCAGAATCATGTTCCTGTAGAAAAGCTCTCATGGCTTCTTGATACTTTAAACGGCTTACTGAATCTCCTACTGAATTTATCTCAAGAGTCAAATCAGGAATTTCTAGTTTTTGAAATAAATCCCATGCCAAACTAATTACTTCAATTTCAATTTCTGGTGTTGCAGAGCCAAAAACCTCAACTCCCAATTGAGTGAATTGGCGGTATCTTCCGGTTTGAGAACGTTCATAGCGAAACATTGGGCCGTAATACCATAGTTTTATTGGTTTAGGTGCTCTATCCAAGCCATTGCTTAAAAATGCTCTAACAACACCAGCGGTTCCTTCGGGACGAAGAGTAATAGAGCGATCCGAACGGTCGGTGAAAGTATACATTTCCTTATTGACAATGTCACTTGATTCGCCTGCAGCTCTCTGAAAAATTTCTGTTTGTTCAAATATTGGTGTTCTGATTTCTTTAAAACCGGCTCTGCGTAATAATTCTTTGGCTGTATTTTCAATTTTTTGCCATTTGCCTGATTCAGAAGGCAGTAGGTCGTAGGTGCCACGAGGTGAGTTTTTTGGTCTTTCCATTGCTTTTTAATAGAACTCAAGAGCTTTAGTTTAGCAAATTTAATCTCGACTTCTTAAATCGTAAAACTTGTAAAATCATTAATTAATGAGGTGTAAATGGTTAAATTAGCAATTATCGGCCCGACAAAGGGACCGGGACAACTTGGAATGTTGCTTGGATTGGCAGCAAACAAAATCCATTGTGAAGAAGGCATAAATTTAAGTTTGCTCACAATTGGTTCGGATTACCGACCAGACTGGAGCGATGATCACTACGGAATTTCTGAAGCTGAACAAAAGCAGCTTAATGCTAGCGCTCACATTATTGCTTTTGAGACTGAATCGATTCCAGGAATGTTTAGGGAGAGCTTTAAAGAAAAGTTTGTACCCTCTTTGGTTTCGCTAAATCTCTTTCGGGACCGTTTGGAAGAGAAAAATTTCTTTTTGAATTTGGGCTTGTTAACAGCGAGCTTTGTGCCAATTTCTTCACAAGCAGAGCTAAATGCAGTGATCGAAAACTCAACAATAAATTTTCCAGCTCGACTGAAAACTTGCGAACTCGGTTACGATGGGCATGGACAAAAACAAATAAAATCCGCAGATGAGCTCCAACTGGCTTGGAATAATTTGGGTCAGGCTAAATGTATTTTGGAAGAAGAGTTAAATATTCACCGTGAGCTTTCAGTGGTGATAACGCGTTTCGTGGACGGACAAATTATCCGCTTTCCGATTCCAGAGAATTTACACAAAAAAAGTGTTCTCTATCGTTCTCGTCTGGCAGAGCTCTCAGAACCATTAAAAGAAGAACTTTATAAAATGGCCGAAAAAATGCTCAAAGAGCTTAATTATGTTGGCACCTTTTGTTTAGAAATTGTCCAGCTTGATAATGATGAAGGCGATATCTTAATCAACGAAGCGGCCCCTCGAGTGCATAATTCCGGCCATTTTACTTTGGATTTTTGTGAAGGCACAAACCAGTTTGACTCGCATGTTAGAGCGATTTGTAATATTGAATCTCCTGACTTAAAGCTTCCTAACAAATGTTTCTCTATGACCAATCTTCTTGGCATTGACTTTGAGCAATATCAACAATTGGTACAAGATCTCAATGCCTCTGGATTGTTTGATGAATTCACGAGTTTCCATCCTTATTGGTACAATAAAGAAGTGGCTAAACCGCTCCGCAAGATGGGCCATTTAACGGTTCTTTCTAACGATGATAAGAAACTAAAAGAGATTGAAGAATTAATTGATGAGCTTTTGGGGAGTAATCCCCCACACCCTCTGTTGAAAGCCAAGGAATAAAGAGTGAGGCGCCCCCTTTATTAAAGGGGGCCGAGAATCCATCAATGATTTCACGGATTAATTGTGTTCGAGGGGGGATTACTTCCCAAAACAAATCGCTGCTAAAATCAAGTTATTAAAATCATGAAAACCAAAATTTTTTTAATCGATAACTACGATAGTTTTACTTACAACCTTGCTCAATACCTTTGGGAGCTTGGTTTTGATACAACCGTATTTCGCAACGATAAAATTAGTGTCGATGAAATTAGGACTTTTGCTCCTTCTCATATTGTAATTTCGCCCGGGCCAGGAACACCGGCCGATTCAGGAGTGACTTTAGAAGTGCTTAAAAACTTTCATAAAGAAATTCCAATTCTTGGGATTTGCCTTGGTCATCAGTGCATTGGCGAATTTTTTGGTGCAAAAGTTGTGAGGGCGCCTTTGCCAATGCATGGTAAAACATCATTGATTCGCCATTCCGAAAGAGGGATTTTTAAAGAAGTTGTAAATCCTTTTAGGGTTACTCGCTATCATTCGCTAATGGTGGAAGAACAGACTATTGATCCTAATATTTTGGAAATCAGCTCTTGGAGCGAAGATGACAATTTAGTGATGGGAATGAAACACAAGCAATACCCAATT
>JANRMG010000345.1:0-13114 GCA_033761855.1 Candidatus Caenarcanales bacterium | reverse complement strand
GTAAAACCTCTTTGTGAGCCTCAGAAGAAATAACACCACCACCAACATAAAGCACTGGTTTCTTGGACTCCTGAATCATTTTTGCCGCTGCAAGAATGTTCTCCTGAGGAACCTCAGATAAAGTTGGAAGACCGGGTAAATCAATTTCTTCGCTTACATCCGTCCAGTCAATGCTTTGATTCAAAATGTCTTTTGGCAAATCAACTAAAACAGTTCCAGGACGGCCATTTTGACAGATAACAAAAGCTTCGTTCACCGTTTGGGGAATTTTGCTAGTTTTACGAACTAAATAATTATGTTTAGTTATAGGCAAAGAGAGGTTGAATAGATCAGCTTCCTGAAAAGCATCTTTCCCAATCATATTGCTTGCAACTTGCCCAGTTAAAGCCACTATCGGAATAGAGTCCATAAAAGCTGAACAAATCCCGGTAAGCAAATTAGTCGCTCCGGGTCCAGAAGTTGCCAAACAAACGCCCGGTTTACCAGCCACTCTGGCATAACCATCAGCAGCGTGGGCGGCACCTTGCTCGTGCCTTACTAAAACGTGGCGAATTTTGTTTTGGGCGTATATTTCGTCATAAAGGCCTAAAAGCACCCCACCAGGATAACCAAAAAAAGTTTGGACTTTGTTCTCTTCAAGCGTTCTGAGAAGAGCTCTTGAGCCATTGCTTGAAATGTTTTTGGAATCCGAATTTGCCGTAAATTCTGGGAGTGATTCTGCCATAAGCATTAATCCGAAAAATAGTTAGTTATTAAATATCTTATCGCACCGCTAGATAAGAGACAATTTATAGAACATTAAGAAAAGATTTACACAGTGCAAAGTTTTGTGAAAATTAAGAAATAATCCCCCCTCGAACAAAACTAATCCGTTAAATCCCAGATGGACTCTCGGCCCCCTTTAATAAAGGGGGCGCAAGACTTTTATCTTTAGCTTTCAATGGTGGTGGGGGGGGGATTATACCAACTATCCAGCCTCAAAATAACTCACTGGCAAAAACTTGCCGATAAGACCCAGGCGAGTTATTATTTGCAAGTCTAAGACTATAAGCGCATGATGAAAACAAATTCAAAAGTTTTAAAGTCTCTTTTTCTTTTTACTGTTGCTTTTGGCTTAATTAGCTGCCAAAAAGACGTAGAAAGCAAACCAAACAACCCTAAACAAGCAGTTCAACAAAGTACTGGAGTTAATAAAATGACAGATGCAACTTTTACCAAAAGCTCTAATGGCTTAATGTACAAAGATGAAGAAACCGGAAGCGGAGCAATTGCTGAAGCCGGAAAAAAAGTTTCAGTTCACTACACCGGCACTTTTGAGTCGGGCGAAAAATTTGATAGCTCCCTCGACCGTGGACAACCCTTTGATTTTAAACTCGGAGCAGGCCAAGTAATTAAAGGCTGGGACGAAGGCGTAGCTGGAATGAAAGTTGGCGGAAAAAGAATTTTGGTAATCCCGCCAGATTTAGCCTACGGCAAAAATGGTATTCCTGGAGCCATTCCACCAAATTCAACACTTAAGTTTGAGGTTCAGCTTTTGGGTGTGAATTAGTTTTTAGGGATCTACATCTTAAAAAAATCTTCTAAAAAAAATAAATGAAAAAGCTCTCCGAGAATTTCCTCCGGGAGCTTTTTTACAATGCAGACTAGAGGTCAAGCTAAGTCGAAGTTACGGAAGCATAAGTGACTGCAAAGATTTGATTAGAATTGTTTAGTTGTTTTATCAATCCAGCACAAGTGCTTAAAGTAATTCCAGTCGTAACAATGTCATCAACCAACAAAACAGTTTTTGGTTTAATCATCAATTGTTCTGCACCCATTTCGGATGACTGTTTGAGAGCATATGCACCTTGAATAACTTCTTTTCTTTGCAATTTTGCGCATTTATGAAGATTTGTCTCTTTTAATTTTTTCAATGGCTCCCAGAAAGGCTTTCTGTAAATTTTGGCCAATTCTTTTGCAAGCAAAACGCTGTGGGCTCCGGTTGACTCTTCATCTGGCATTCCAGGAACTGGAACAATACTATCAAACTCTAAAAAAGGCGCAGTGCAAGTAAGTTTATAATGCATCAACTCGGCTATTGGCCCTGCAAGTTTTGGGTTTGACCATTTAAGTTTTTTTATAATAGTTTTGCAGTTATCCTTGTATTCAGCGCTCGCATAAACTTTTTGCAGATTTTCCAGTCCCTCTCTCGGAGATACATTCAAGTCAACAAATTCATTAAAACAAAAGTTGCAAACTTTGCCCTGATATATACCTGGGCTGTAATAATCATTAATAGAGCATTCAGCTTCTACTTCAAATGGACATTGAGGCTCATAGAGCAAATTGATGATATTATCGTACAGATTTCTTAGAACTGCGTTCATCAGAGCCTTTCATTTTTACAAGCCCATTAACATTTTAACTTTAAATTTAATTTTCTAAAATGGGCTTTACTTCTCTAATCTACTAATTTGTATATCAAATTGCAAGTTGTTTTCCAAATTTCTTTATAACTAAGGCTTTGCTTGCTTTTGTTAAGATTAAACAGCTCAGATCAATAACGCTTTATTTATACATTATTTATTCAATGCCTAGCCTTCCGTTTGCCTTAAAACTGATTTTTAATTCCTGGAAAGAAAATTTTAAACTAGTAACATTTGCAATTATTAGTGTCTCTCTTGGGGTTGCCCTTGTTTGCTCGGTGTTTAACGCTAATGAATCTATACTGGAGCAATTTAATTATTCTAATAATTTAATTCAGGGAAAACAAACCGCCCAGATTGAGAGCATTGATGGCACGCTGATTGATGAAAGTACTCTTTCAAAGCAATTTTTAGATAATTTACGCTCACTCGACTATACCCCGTTTCTTGAAATTACAGCTTCCAATCAACAAAACAACAAAGCAATTAAAATTTTGGGAGTTGATTTACTAAATGATTATGAATACCGGAATTATGCCTTTAATACGGACAATCCTCCAATTAAGGATTTACTCAATGTAAATAGAGGCGGAATAATAGTTGCAAAAAAAACCAAAGATGAAATGGATTGGAAGAACAAAGAGGTAACATTATTTTATGGTAGTAAAGAAATTAAGCTTCTAGTCAACGATTCTGTATTTTTAAAAGAACTAGGCTTGGTAAAAGCAGAAGATGGTTTAATTGCAATTGCCGATATTAACTACTTAAGAAGAGTACTTGGTGAAACAAATAAACTGAGCGCTATTCAGTTTAAGAACAATAATATTAAAGATATAAAAAGTAAAGTTTTACTTCCAAGCGGATTAAGCCTTGTTCCAGCCAGCAATAGGCAAGAAGAAGTAGGCAAACTTACAGAGGCTTTTCGTTTTAATCTACAGGCTCTTAGCTTTGTTGCTTTGCTTGTGGCCGGTTATTTAATTTCGCAGACAATTTTTATTTCTTTGCAAAGAAAAACTAAAATCCTTGGCATCGTTCGTGTTTTGGGCTTAAGCAAAACCCAAGCTTTTTTTCTAATTGTTATTGAGGCTCTTTTAATCGGAACACTGGGCGTTGCAATTGGATCAGTAATTGGAGCTTTACTCTCCAAAGAAGTCTTAAAAGCCTTATCAACAACGGTAAACGAACTTTATTTTTCGGTTAAAGCATCGGAACTGATTTTATCCCAAAAGGGATTCATAATCGCAGCAGGGGTTGGAATAAGCAGTTGTTTGGTTGCGGCTTTTCCTTCGTGTTTGGCTGCTTTGAGCGTTGAACCTGCTATTAACTTGCGTGCTCTTCCCTTCAGGAACTTTAAGCATATTTCAGGATACTTTTTTATTACGGTTTTTCTTTTTGCTTTTATTACTATTCTTTTGTTATTAGGTCTGCAAGAGGAATTATATAAAATCCCAAATCGTTATATTGGATTTGCTATGGCACTTTTTGCTTTGAGTGCTCTTACTCTGATTGCTGGGTTATTTTTAAGTATATTTTTAAGCATCTTTACCAGGCTCCAAAATTGGTTTTCGCAGCTTTTCTCCGTGCGTTTGTCGGCCAATTTTATTAGGCTTTGGATTGCGACCGGAGCTTTAATTTGTGGGTTATCGATGACCATATCCATAAGCTTGATGATAGACAGCTTCCGAGACACCGTAAAGGATTGGATCCAAGACACATTACAAGGTGACCTCTACATTAGTTCTCTTTACAAAGGCGGAAGCGGAATCAATCCTAAACTTTTAGAAATTACTTCCAAATGGCCCGAAATAAGCGAGATTGATTATTTGAGCAAACACCAAACAAAATACGAGTCAGCTCCGGTCATCATTGGCGGCGCGAATTTAAGATCACAAATTAAACGTTTAAAATTTATAGACCAAGTTGAGGGGCTTGAAAACAAAGTTTTAAACACTAATAACTTTGTACTTGTTTCCAATACTTTTGCCTTAAAACACCAATTAAAAGCAGGAGACAAAATTGATTTAAATACAAAAAAAGGTTTGGTTAAACTCTCAATCGGAGCGGTTTATCAGGATTATTCCAGCGAACATGGTTATATACTGATGAAAAGAGAGGTTTACACAAACATATTTAATAATAAGTCAATTGCTAATGTTGCTTTATATCTCAAAGATAAATCTCAAATCACCGATATCAAGAGCCGTTTAATGTTGATTGACAAAAAAGATGTAAACATGGCGGCCCTAAAAATCCAATCAAACCGAGAACTCAAAAAGACCATACTCAAAATCTTTGACCAAACTTTTCATATAAGTTATTTATTCTTCTGGATTGCGCTTTTCATCTCGATTGTGACTGTGTCTTTGACTTTGCTTTCTTGCATTGAAGAGAACAAATATCTAAACCAAATTAGTTATTATCTTGGCACTTCCAAAGAACAAATTTTTTCGCTTGAAATCACTCAAGGCTTGGTGACAACCATAGTGGCAATCATACTTAGTATTCCCGGAGGCTTTTGGCTCTCGGACATTTTGAAGAACACAATTAATAACCATTCTTTCGGATGGATTATTTACTTGCATCCTAACTGGCTGAACATTGGTGCAATTTGCGGTTTAGCTCTGGTTGGCGCTCTTATTGGAAGCTTGTTCCAGCTAAGGCAGTTGAGCAGGAAAAAAGTGGTTTCTTCTTCGGTTGGGGTTTAGAGGGTCTAAAGACTTCACAACTCTGCAAGCCCAATATAGCCTAGAGAAAGATTATCCGTAAAAACAAAATCTAAAGGAGTCTTCACTTGGCTTGTAAAAATGAGCTCTAACATTCCTCTCTGAAAAAAAGGAGCCTTGATTCCGAGCAACTGAAGCAGCTTAAAATCATTTTGTTTTAACCACTCGTTAAGTTCTTGCGGTTTAATGTTGTATTCATGCAAATGAACATCCTTTGGATAATGCTTGATGAGAAAAGGCATGGCTTGCAGGTAAAGCAACCAACAAGCAAAACTCCGATTAAGAGTGTGGAAAATAAATTTGCCTCCCGGTTTGAGACACTCTTTTGCGCGTTTTACAATTTGCTCAGGGTTTTTTACGTGTTCTAAAACGTCCATCGCAAGAACTAAATCATAACTTTGAGGTTGAATGTTTAAAGCATAATGTTCTTCTAACTTTGTAATATCAGCCTTTACTGTTTGAATATTTGTCGCACAGTTTTCTTGCCCTGCCTTTTGGGCAAGCAATTCTAAAGCTCTTTCTGAGAGATCTACCGAGGTTACTTGTGCTCCCTCTTGGGCCAATGGAATAGAAATAAAACCTGCACCAGAGCCAAGATCTAAAACCTTTTTATTTTCCAGATTTGGAAAATTGTTTTTTATAAAATCAATCCGGATTGGCGTTTCGGCTCTGAGAAAGTAAACAGCGTGGTTTATTCGCTGCCACCAGTCTTCGAGAGTTAATTCGTTATAAAAATCGTTGTTTACCATTTTCACCCTTTGCCTCTTCTAGACAAAGAATTTGAAAGTGCTTTACTCCTCTCCCTTTCAGGGGAGAGGCTGGGAGAAGGGGCAAGAGGAAACTTAACGAAAAAATTCAGTCCAATATGCAAGAACATAAAAAATAATGACCCTAGAGCTGCAATTAAAAAAAAGAAAGAATTGCTTTTTAACAAAACTAAAACCGCTCCAGAAACGAGAAGCACAGCACTCGACGAAAACATAACAGCATGTAATAACTGTTCATAGCCGGGCGCTTCTATTTTGTGAATAAATTCATCTTTGTAAGATAAAACAACGGTGGCTAGTGAAAAAAAGCAATAAGCCCAAAAGAGTATTGAAGACTGGCTTTTAGCAGCATAGTAACCTGTTAACATGGTTAGAAAAACAGCAAAAGCATCAACCGGATGACTGATCCTTTCCCAGTGGCCAAGACCACGAAAATAATGGATGGGCAAATCCACAAGAGAACACAAACCCAAAACAAGGTTAGAGAGAAGAAAGACAAAAAAAACAAAATCTGCAACCGGCGGCATTTATTTGTCCTCCCTTATAATTTTAGGCTTAACTGAAAGCAAAGCCAGCTCAACCGACAAACCGGGCCCAAAAGCCATCATGACTATTTTTGAATTGTGGTTTATTTTATTTTCTTTCTCAAGAATTGATTCTAAAATAAAAAATACAGTCCCAGAGCTCATATTGCCATAGTTATTTAAAATTTTTATACTTGGCACCAAGTCTTGGTCGGAGAGATTTAAAGCTCTCTTGACAGCATGTAAAATACTAAGGCCTCCGGGGTGAATTACCCAATCAGTAATATCTTCAACAGAAAGTCCCAAAGAACCAAGCCAAGGAAGTAAAACTGATTTAATGTTTTGGTAAATTAAATCAGGAACATCAGGCGATAAACTCATTTCAAAGCCTTTGTCTCTGAGCTTCCAGCCCATTTTGTCCAGAGAATTAGGAATATGATCACTCCTGAAATCTAAAATCTGAAGGGATTGTTTTTTGTTTGAGGGTAAATCACCGACCTTGAGGAGTACCGCTCCGTCAGCAAAAAGAGAATTGCTAGTTACAAAACTAAAATTTAAATCGTCCTGAAAATGAATGGAACAGAGCTCCAGACAAAGAAGCAAAGTATTACCTTGTAAGTTATTAGCTAAACGAAGACCGGTAATTCCCGCATAGCAACCCATAGCACCAATATTGTAGCGGAACAAATTACCGCTCAGATTAAAAGTCTGAATCAAATCAAAGTCTAAACCAGGCGTTTGGTAGCCTGTGCAACTGACAGTCACAATATTATTAATTTCAGAGTCAAGTTCAAACTTCTTAGAAAGTCGATGAATCAACTCTTTAGATGCATCTTCGTAAATCTTCTGTCTTTCGGCCGTGCTGATTGTTTTTAAAATTCCACTGGCCATTGTCTCTGGAGAAAGCACCAAATGGCGGTTTCCAATACCTGTTGATTTTTTTACCTGACTGAACAGAAGCCTATACTTACGGTCATTATTCACTTCCATCATTTCAGAACAAAATCCAAGAAGCTCCTCTTGTTTATAAGCGTATGGAGCAGCCTGGGTGGTAATTTGGTGAATATAAGGCATAATTTGATTATCTCATCCAATGGCTTTTTTGAACGGAAGAACTAAGAAGCAGTCTGAAAAATAGGAGTGAGGTAAGCTGAGATCATCTATACAAGGAGGAAATCAGCAATGACATATACATCATCAATTAGCCTCATTCAATATAAGAGAATATCACACCTACTACCGTCAAAATCAAAAGTTGGACGGCCTCGAATTCACTGATTGATAGACATAATCAATGCTATTTTGTTTGTGATTGTGAATGGGTATAAGTGGAAAGACCTTTCCAATCACTTTACTCGGTATAAAACTGTTTATCATTATTTTAGGAAGTGGTCAAAGTCAGGTCAGTATGAAGAAATACACAATTATTTGATCAAACAAACACACGAGTTTTATGATAAGAAGTTAAGAGCCGAGTCTATTTATCATGGATTCAAAATCAGGAAAAGCCTCAAATCAAGAATGCGGTAAGTGTTATGATGGGAACAAAAAAGTGAAAGGATGAAAGCTTCATGAGATGGTGGATACACTGGGTTTGATTCATGAAATTCATTCTTCAGAGGCGAATAAGTATGATAAACCAGAAGGGTTAAAGCTTTTAGAAGTTCTTCAAAAGAGCGTTTTAAGAGTAGAAAAATTGTTACTGGAGAAAGGATATGATAGTAAGGAGTTTATTGAGAGGGTTAAGAACCTATTTGGATGGACAGTAGAGAAAAGTGAGAAGCTGGCTGAAAGAGCTAAAAAGGGATTTGTAGTTGAACCATTTTGATGGATTGTTGAAAGGACATTTGCTTGGTTAAATCAATCGAGTGAGGCTTTTGATTATAGGCTTTAGCCTATGAAGCTTAATTTATAAGACGAAGAGATGAACAAATATTCTGTATTGGCTAGGACATTTCATCCATCCAAAGCACCTTATGGATACAAAAGTATTACTCAAAACAAATCAATAGTAGTAAATGAAATACAAGCTTTCTACGTAAAGCGAGCCTTTGAACTTTATTCGACGGGTTACTATTCTTTAAAAACCCTTGCTAGTGAGCTGTTTGAAGAAGGGCTTGTGTTTAGACTTTCTCAACCAAAAGTTAGAACAACTGAACTCCACAGAATCCTCACTAATAAGTTTTACACAGGTTACTTCACTTTTAAGGAAATAAGTCGCATAGGGCACCATCCACCGATAGTAAGTTTTGAGTTGTTTAAAAAATGTTCAATCACAGTTAAAGCGTCATAATAAGCCGAGGTATACAACTCATAAGTTTCCATACAGTAATCTTATTGTTTGTGATCACACCAGAAAATCTTTAACAGCTGATCAAAAGAAAGGTAAGTACATCTATTACAAGGCTCCTGGCGGTCCAGAAAAGTATATTCGTGAAGAAATTATTGAAGAACAATTCACGGAGATTATTAAAGAAATTGCTGTTCCTGACTTTCTTTACAAATGGATTTCAGATGGTCTCAAGCAACTTAATGATATGCGAGGTGTTCAAGTTTCTGAAGATATGAACAACTTGACTAACGAAATTAAAAGAGTAAATAACAAGTTATCCTCTCTGTATGATGACAAACTGGAAGGCTTGATTGATGAGGCTTTCTATAAACATAAAGCAAGAGAGCTCAGAGACAGACAATATGAGTTAGAAGCTAAGTTGAGCAACCTGACTAGGGTTAGTTATGAAAACGTATAAATGGCAATGCAAATTCTAGACTTTGCCAAAGATGCTTATAAATTCTTTTCATCAATTGAAAAGTTCGAACAGGCAAAATTTATTAAAACTATAAGTTCGAACTGTTGCCTCAAAGACGGACAAGTTCATCTAGAGCTTAAAAAGCCGTTCCAATTGCTTGTAAACTATGCAAAAAAGAAAAATGGTACCCCTAACGGGATTCGAACCCGTGTTGCACCCGTGAAAGGGGTGTGTCCTAGGCCACTAGACGATAGGGGCAAAACGCCGAGAGCTAGCTGGAAAAGCGATATTTAGCTTAAATCCCTTAGAGCCAGTGACTCACAAAGCCTTATGAATATATCATATTTCTGGGAAAGTTTATAAGAACTATAAGGAATTTTATTTATCTTTTAGCTTCTTAGTTCAATCCAATATTTTTCTATTTCTGGCGTTATTAGGTGCTTTTGGAGACCAACTAAATATTTATTATCTTGTTTTTCTCTTCCAATCGTCGATTTGTCGACTGAACCATATGCGTGGCCCGGCAAAACCTCCAAAGTATCGTCAAGTTCATTAGCGATTAATTTCATGGATTCAAGCTGGTCGTAAATATTACTTTCTGGAAAATTACATCGCCCGCAACCATCAATGAATAAAGTATCTCCAGTGAAAATTTTATCTCTCCATAAAAAACAAAAACATGTATTTTGGTGTCCAGGAGTATAGATTGGCAATAGCCGCTCTTCACCCAACTGAAGAGGAATTCTATCTTCAATAAAGTTTTTAATTTCTACACCGCTTAGCCTTTTTACTCTCTCAAACTCTAAAGGATGGGCAAGAACCAAAGGGATGTATTTTGCAAAAATCTCTTTGAGACTAAATACATGGTCGTGATGAGCGTGAGTTAAAAAAATCTTAGTGAGCTTGTAGCCCTCTTTTACCAATTCTTGGATTTTGTTATCTATCATCTTAAAGGGAGCAGCACAATCAACGAGGGCCAACTCTTTTGTAGTCTTACAGCCAATTATATATGTGTAGTTTTTGTCATAGCCGCCTAATAGCTGAAAGAGCATTTCTTCTTGTGATGTAGTTGCAATTGGTGTTTCAATCATAATTGTTGGAGAATTTAATCTTTAACTTATTTATATTTTAGTTCTCTAAGAGCACTTATAACTGCTCTTAAAAGTGATCAAAATGTTTTTGTTCTGTCATCCTGAACAAGTTCAAGATCTCAAAACTATCAATCGGTGCAAATTTACAGTGAAAGAGACTCTGAGTCAAGCTCAGCATGACAGTATAAACAATTCAAATATCATCAAAATATAAGCATTAACTCAATACGATAAATACAGTTTAAAATTTATCTAATGATTGAAATAGCAAAATAATTACAAACAAATTGCAAGATCCTGTACAAAAAATAAAAAAGCTTCCTCCTCAAGTGGTGAACCAAATCGCTGCAGGAGAAGTTATTGAAAGACCGGCTTCTGCGGTTAAAGAGTTAATCGATAACTCAATTGATGCAGGAGCCAAGAGTATTCAAATCCAAATTATTTCTCAGGATGGACGTAGTTTTAAAGTAATAGACGATGGCTACGGAATCGACAAGGACGACATAGAGCTTGCCTTCGCCCCCCACGCTACCAGCAAGATTAACGATACTGCCGATTTGAACGAGCTTCACACTCTTGGTTTTAGAGGAGAAGCACTTGCAAGTATTTCTTCGATAGCTAAAGTTACTTGCACTACAAAACATGTTAAAGCGGGTTCGGCTTACAAAGCCTCTTTTGACGACACCCACAAACTTTCCGTGTCTCCTGCGGCTTTTGCTAAAGGAACTTGCATTGAAGTTCGTGATTTGTTTTATAACGTTCCAGCCCGCTTAAAGTTTTTAAAAAAAGCCGAAACCGAGCTCACAGTTATACAAGATACAGTGCGTGAGTTGGCACTTTCTAACCCTCAAATTGCAATTGAATTGCAGGTGAAAAACAAAACTGTTATTAAAACAAGTGGAAAAGCCGATTTAGCTATTACTTTAAAAGAGCTTTTTTCTTCTCAAAGTAGCTCACAAAGTGCTTCTTCGAATACAGAGTTTAAATATTTAGAAGTCACTAAGGAGGACTTCGAGGATACAGTTTTAAAAGGCTACATTGCTCCACTCTCAGCGGCTCGTTCGGATAAGCGGTGTTTGGTGACAATTGTAAACGGCCGCCCAATCAAGTGTGACACAATCCTCAAAGCTGTTCTTTCGGTTTATCGACCCTTTTTGCCATCTGGGAAATACCCGCAGCTTGTTTTGTCTCTTGATATGACTCCTTCACTCGTTGACTTCAACGTGCATCCCACCAAAAAAGAGGTTAGATACACTAAGCCACAAATTATTTATCAGTTGGTTCATTCGGCTTTAGAAAAACATTTAATTCTGAATTCAGCGGCCTCTTCGGTTCAGCTTTTTGATGAAGCAAAATCTCAAGAACAAGAAAGCTCAAACAGACAAGTTCCGCAATTAAAATTTGATTCTTTCAAGTCATCTGTCTCTTCTAATCAGGTTTTTCCTAAGCAACAAAAAGGCTACGAGGTTTCACGAATTCAGAGTTTCATCAATAAGCTCGACTCAAACAGAGAGCAAAGTGATGCAACTTTATTCGCTGCTTTTGAAGCTAAAATGCAAGAATCCAGAACTCAATCAGTGAGCAAATCGCCGCAAAAAGATAACTTACTTAAAGTCTCTGAGATGAAGATCCACTTTGATGAAAACCTGAGCCAAAGCTCCATAAGGTCTGACCGTGGAAATTCTACCGATTTTACTCTTTCATCGGGAGCTTTCAGTTTGGCGGGCGAGGTAAGTGGTGAAAAATGGATTCGCGATAAATTCATTAGAACTTTGGATGAATTTATTCAGCAAGTATCAGCTGAATTGCCGTTCTATGAATCTGAATCCGAGCAAATTAGTTTTGTTTCTAAAGCTCAACAATCTCGTCCCAAGCTTGCGATTGGAATTTTAGAAAAAGTATGGGAACGTGATAACTATCGTTGCGTTTATTGTGGCAAGCACTTGCTGCATCCCGGCCTGGTAAAAAAAGCTTTACGGGTAGACCCACACTCGTGGGTTTCGCGCTTGGGTCGAGGAAACAAACTTATTAAAACCCACATTCTTAGGGAGCACCAAGCCACTTATGATCACCTCTTGCCTTTTAAACATAATTCTTCCTTGGCTGTTCAACCCAATAATCTTTTTGCCTCATGCAGAGCTTGTAATCAAGCTAAAAGCTCTTCCACTGATTATAAGAAATGGCAACCCAGTGTTTATCCAGCTTGGAGTGGGACTGTAGAGAAAGTTAAAATTGGCAATCTTCTCTTTAGCAGAGGATTTGCCAACGCTGAGTTTCTTCTTGAACAGAGCGTTATAAACGCTTAGATTTAATTTTAGCTTTTTAAGAAACTTTCTTTTCCCAAGCTAAAGAATGTTGAATAATAGTTTCCAGATTGTTATATTTGGTTTCCCAAGCCAGTTTATTGTGGATTTTATCGCAATTTGCAATTAACATTGGGAGGTCACCATCCCGCTTGGGACTCTCTATAACTTTAAAATCGGAGCCGCTAATTTTCTTTACAGCCTGAACCACTTCTTTGACACTGTAACCATGGTTATATCCCACATTAAAAACTTGTGATTGATGATATTTTTCCAAAAATTCTAAAGCACTAAGATGAGCAGCCGCCAAATCTTCCACATGAATGTAATCTCTGATACCTGTCCCATCAGGAGTTTCATAATCAGTGCCAAAGATTTCCACTTTGTCTCTTTTGCCAACTGCTGCCTCGCAACACACTTTAATTAATTGCGAAGAATTTTTATTCTTTTGTCCTAATTTACCGTTTGGATGAGCTCCAGCAACATTAAAATATCTAAGAATCATGTAGTTAATGTCTTTATTTTGCCCACAATCTTGGATTAGTTTTTCA
>JANRMG010000344.1:0-13276 GCA_033761855.1 Candidatus Caenarcanales bacterium | reverse complement strand
CTCACCCTTACCAAGGGTGTGCTCTACCGACTGAGCTAGTTGGGCATAAATAACAAAAAAATATTGTAACCTAATTTAAATTACAATAAGTTTTGAAATTCAAATAATGAACACAAAATCAGAAAGATTGAATTTTCTTTTCTCTACGATTCTTACTTGTCTTTCACTCTTGCTTTTGACTAACGAAAGAAGCTTTTCTCAAGAAAATTTAATATTTCAAACTGGTTATAGAAACTCTGCCTGTTTTCGAACAGATCCATTTTCAACAGAGCTTTGGGTTACAGAAAACAAATTAATTTGTATACATAAAAGCTTTAACCAAGAGACTAATCACATTTTCATTTCATCGATGAAAATAAGCCCACTCTCAAAGGACAAATGGGACAAATTAAAAAGCCTCTACTTGCAAACTAAGTTCTTTGAATTACCCGGAACTATTTCACAACCAACTTTCAGTAACAACTCTGAAGAAGACACTGTTGCAGGCCCTAAAAGACGAGTTGATTTTTGGACAGAGGTAAGTTTCTCCAAACAATTATTAAATAATGAACAGGCTTTGTTCAACAAAAGAATAAATTTTGATTCATGCAACTATTCTGCTTTCCCTTTTAAAGCTTTTCAAGATAATTTGAACGAGTTTCTTGAGGATTATTGTAAATAAAATTCGCATAAAACAAAAATAAATTTAGGGGTCTTTAGGTCTGACTACTGTTATATTTTTTAATGTTCCGAAATAGCTAAACAAATTCAGATAAAAGTAATGAGCCAAGCACAAAACGTGAAAGAAAAAGAAGCAATAAAACTCGACAGAGTTGTTATCAGATTCGCTGGAGACTCAGGCGATGGAATGCAGGTAACCGGAGGACAGTTTACAAACACCTCGGCTGTAATTGGTAATAGCTTGGCAACTTTCCCAGATTTTCCCGCTGAAATCCGCGCACCCCAAGGGACTTTGCCCGGTGTTTCTGGCTTCCAAATCCAATTTGGAGAAGTTGATGTTTATACTGCTGGAGACGAACCAGACGTGTTAGTTGCGATGAATCCAGCCGCATTAAAAGTAAATATTAAATCGGTAAAAAGAGGCGGCACAGTAATTGTCAACGAAGATGCCTTTAATGACGTTGGTTTAAGCAAAGCAGGATACACAACTAACCCATTGGAAGATGGCTCCCTCGATTCCTACCGTGTGATCCAGGTTCAAATTACAAAGCTCACCAGACTCGCCCTCGAAGAATCCCCATTGGATGGTAGAAGCAAAGACAGATGCAAAAACTTTTTTGCCTTAGGTTTAATGTACTGGATGTATTCTCGTCCTTTGGAAACCACCAAAGAGTGGGTTGAAGAAAAATTTGGCAAAAAGCCACAAATTGTTGAAGGAAACTTAAAAGCCTTACAAGCCGGCTACAACTACGGAATTACGGTTGAAGCGCTTCCTACTTATTTGGTTAAATCAGCCACCATTAAACCAGGAACTTACCGCAATATTACCGGAAACCAAGCTGTAATTTTAGGTCTAATTGCGGCTTCTCAAAAGTCTGGAAGACAGTTATTTTTGGGTTCTTACCCAATCACCCCAGCCAGCGACATTCTTCATGAATTAGCAAAATACAAAGAGTTTGGAGTTATTACTTTTCAGGCTGAAGATGAAATAGCAGCAGTTTGTTCCTCAATTGGTGCGGCTTTTGGTGGAGCTCTCGCCATAACTTCTACTTCTGGTCCTGGCTTGGCTCTTAAATCCGAAGCAGTTGGGTTAGCAATTAAGACAGAGCTTCCGCTCGTAATTGTAGACGTACAAAGAGCCGGTCCATCCACCGGTATGCCCACTAAGACAGAGCAATCCGATTTATTGTTTGCTATGTATGGCCGTCACGGAGAATCTCCGCTCTGTATTTTGGCTCCTGCAACTCCTTCAGAATGTTGCCAAATGTCCTTTGAGGCGGCTCGAATCGCTCTTGAATTCATGACTCCTGTAATTATTCTTTCTGATGGTTACATTGCAAACGGAGCGGAACCTTGGTTGATTCCCGACTGGAAGCAATACCCAGAGATCAAAACAAAATTAATTGATCCAACCAAACATTTAGATCAGCCATTTAAGCCTTATGCGAGAGACGAAAAAGAGGTCCGCAATTGGGCGATTCCCGGAATGGCTGGCTTCGAACATAGATTGAGTGGACTGGAGGGTCAATTAGAAACAGGCAATATCAGCTATGATCCAGAAAACCACGAAAGAATGACTGAGATTAGAACTCAGAAGATTAAGAATATTGCAGATACCATTCCTGATTTAGAAGTATTAGGCCCCAAAGAAGGAGATCTTTTGGTTCTCGGCTGGGGTGGAACTTATGGAAGTTTAAGAACAGCAGTAGAAGAGCTTCAAAAAGAAGGTAAATCTGTTGCTCACGCTCACGTTCGCTATTTAAACCCCTTCCCAAAAAACATCGAGCAAGTTTTGAGATCTTATAAAAAAGTTTTGGTTCCTGAAATCAATTGTGGTCAGCTTTCTAAGATGCTTAGAGCAGAGTATCTAATAGATATTCAAACTTTAAATAAGGTTCAGGGCCAACCCTTTAAGGTTAGAGAAATTAAAGAGAGAATCCTAGAACTTCTCTAACTGTTTTCTGTTATCTCTTTTCTGTCATCCACTTGTTTCAGGATCTTAATCCTCAATCCAAGAGACAAATAGATTCTGAGACAAGCTCAGAATGACGTATGAAATTGTTAAGCCCAAAACATTAACGGGAATCAACCTGACATTTAATGGAAAAGTATTTCTATTTTGGCTTGGGAAGTTATTACCGAAAGATAAATAAGCATTCGGGTAAGTTAGTTTTAGAACAAAACTAAATAAAGCTCAATCTCTTTAGAGAGTTATATTTATTTAATACGACAATTTTTCAATGACTTACCTCAGAATCATTTTAGTTTTTCTGGTTGTAACCAGTTTTTACTTTTCCACCAAACTTCAATCGGGGAACGGCCAAATTGACCCTGAAGACATTACTTACAAACCTAACTGGATAATCTCTGAACAAAACGGAAAAGTACAAAACAATACTTTAGCTCCAGTGGCAGAGGTTCCAAACAAAACCAATAAAACTCCTCTGATTTTGATTCACGGGGTTGTAAGCGACTTTAAACCCTATTGCAACTGGAAATTTTTAATTGATGAAATAAATAAACCCGAGAACAAAGAATTCGCTGATAAGCATCCAATCTATATTTTTCGCTATTCTTCCTCGGGTGACCACTGGAATGAAGGAGTTGATTCGCTCAATTCAGGGATTCAAGCTCTTCTCAAAGATTATCCAGAAGGAACTAAAGTTAAAGTAGTGACTTCAAGTCTAGGTGGCTGCATATTTTGTGATTTTATTCAGGATGAGACAAAACTAAGTGAAAGAATTGAAAGAGTTATAAGCCTTAGTTCTCCTTTTTGGGGCACTCCACTTCTCAATAAAGATTTATCAGTCAGTAAATCATCGAGGCTTGGCTTCGCCAACGTCTTAATTTTTAATAGTACAGAGAATCTCTTTCCAGTTTTATCCGACCATTTGGCCTGGAGGCTACCTAAAAACCAAAATAAATTTACAGTACTTAAATACCCTTGTGAGAATATAAAAACAAAAATGGTTAATTATGGAGCATATTTAGAATCTCCATTTTTAGAGCAAAGAGAAATCTCAGAGACCGAAGCGAACGAATGGCTTCTGAAGCAGCTTAAAAACACAGATTATAAACAAGCTTGGAATTCGCTAATGCACTACAAGCTTTCTAACGAGATTTTCAAAGAAAAGCAATCACAAATTTATTTATGGAACTATAATGACGGCTTGGTTCCAATCTATAGCTCACTCATGCTTAATCCAAACATTAATAAATTCAATGGTGTCACAGAGCTAAACGCCAAAGCCTTGGCTTCGATTAAGCATATGAATCCCAATGCAAGACTATTTGCAGGAATCAATCATTCTGAGTTCACCGACTTTTCTTATCAGGAAGCAAAAAATCATATTAAAGACGTTCTTAGCAATAAAGAGTCCTCAATCAGCCATTTCATAATAAAAGATCTAAGTTGAGGTTAAATCCACAAACTTAGATCCAAATTAACTTGATTTAAAATTTGAAAGAAGAATTATTTGCTTTTCTGTTTTTCGATGAGCTCTTCCGTTGCCTTTTTCAGATGTTCACCCTTGGTTTTTAAATCACCAGCAAGTGAAGAAAACTTTTCTTTCAAATTTAAGCTCTTAAACTTCTCACCGGCTTCATGAAGAGCACCTGTTACTTTTCCACCAACCTCTTTAGCAACTTCCTGAGCTAGTTCTACCGGTTTTTTATTCTCGTGCATTTGTTTTTGCCTCCCGAAAGGACGTTAATTAAATAATTTCCGAGTCCTTCTTTCCCCCAAACAACTGATAATAAATAGGGATATCCAAAGAGCAAGCAAGAGACGGGTTCAGCATGCTGAACCCCTACAAAAATTTCTGGAGAAATTTCTTTTGTTTTGTATTCCCTTGTATCTTACGGAAATGGCAAAGTGAAGGAAATTTCAAAAATTAAATCTCTCTTTTAAAACATGGGGCAATTGCTCGATTACATCGGAAGCAATCATGGTTCTTGCATCAAATCTTTGGATATATCTGTCTGCACAAGTACCTGCAATATAAATTGAAGCTAAAGCAGCTTGTTCTGAACTTAAACCCTGAGCCAAAAGCCCCGCACAAAGTCCCGAGAGAACATCTCCAGTGCCAGCGGTTGCAGCAGCAGCATTACCCGTAAAATTAATAAAAACCCGTCCATCAGGCAAAGCTACTAATGAGGGCATTCCCTTGAGAAGAATTATGCAATTCCATTCTTTGGCTTTTTCGCGGGCTAGGTTCATTCTGGCAAAGTAATTAAGTTGTTCATCTATTCCAGCCAAGCGCTTAAACTCGCCCCAATGAGGGGTTAAAATCCATTTGCCTTGCGAGAGATCGCTCAATGGAAACTGTTTTATAGAACCTACTAAAGCAAATAAAGCGTCTGCATCAATCACAAGGGGCTTTTTATAGGCGTGAAGAAAATCCACTACAAACTTTTGTGTTTCTTCATTCCGTCCTAAACCGCAGCCAATCAGCGCTGATTGAGATTTATCGGATTTAGAAAGCAAAATCTTTAAAGCTTTTCCAGCAATAGTTGCATCAGAAGTTTCTGGCAAAGGGAGGGTTACAACCTCTGTAAGCTTATTAGCTAAAATTGGCAAAACCGATTCAGGACAGGCGCAAGTTATAATCCCAGCACCAATGCGCTGTGCTCCCATAGAGCACAAAGTGGCTGCTCCTGTCATTCCCTTGGAACCAGCCACTATAAGAAGCGAACCAACAGAATATTTATGCGGATCGTTTGTCCGCTGCGGTAACCAGTTTTTTACAGTTTCATCATCAAGTGAAAAGGCTGAATTATCGCTTTTAGCACATTTATCAAGAATGAATTGAGGAATGCCAATATCAGCAACCTCAATTTGCCCTGTCACTTTGGGTCCATCGTTGAGCACCATGCCAAGCTTGAGAGAAGCCATCGTAATTGTTAAATCGGCTTTTATGCAAGCACCGAAGATGGTTCCATCATCGCCGTTTAATCCCGAAGGAATGTCTATTGAGATTTTTGGGGCTTTGCGTTCATTGAACCAATCAACCAAACGCTTTATTTTCTCGGGGAGCTCTCTATTCAAGCCTGTACCAAAAACAGCGTCAATATAAAAATCGGCTTCTTTATAATCTCTGAGCTGAGTAAAATCTTTATAACTTTCAATGCTCAAACGCTGCTCTAGATCATTGTCTTTAATGGTTCTTAAAAGTTTAAGATTAGAAAGCGTACTGCCTTCGGAAATTTGATCGGGGAAAAGCAATAAAACTTTTATGCTGCAACCCTTAGAGTACAAAGCACGAGCAATTACGAAGCCGTCGCCCGCATTATTTCCTTTACCGCAAACAATCACAACTCTCTTGCGGAGGAGCTCCCCGTAGTTTTTTTCAACCGATTTTATTACTAATCGACCAGCATTCTCCATCAAACTAATTTCTGGAATACCAAACTCTTCAATGGTGGCTTTGTCGGCTTTCTTGATTGCCGCTCTGCTGAGGACTGCTTTGATCATAGTCAAAAATTATTTCACGAAAAGCCTGTCTTTCGCTGTATTGAATTGATAAAAAGAAAATTCATCTAATTTTGTAAAGCTAAATTGGTTTTTAACTTGTCTTCTTAAATTTAAATTAGAAAAATTAACTAAAAATCTTGAATTTTTGGGAACCAAATTATTGGTTTAGCCAGTCTTAATTTTTTGTACTCATATTAGGGTACGATAAAAATGGATAAATTAATTAATTTACGGGATTCGTTGCAGTATCTCAGCTTGAGTTTAAATAATTTAAGCTTATGCTCTTCCTAACCGAGATTTGGTTAATTTTCTTCGCATACTTTTTTTATTTTTTCTCTGAGGAGCTCTTATGAATCTGAATTCCAACCCCGATACAACAACCCCTAAAGAACCTGAAAATGCCAAGTTGTACGTTGGTAACTTGCCTTTTTCTGTTGACGACAATACTTTAAAATCCTTTTTTGAAACTGCTCTAGGCCCTGACTCTGTCCAATCTGCCCAAGTGGTAATTGACAGAGAAAGAAACCGCTCTAAAGGTTTTGGCTTTGTAAGCTTCGCTTCAGCTGACCTAGCACAAAAAGCAGCTGCTTTAAGCGGACAAGAAATTACAGCACCGGACGGAAATAAACGTCCAATCTCAATCGATCAGGCTCATGAGAGAAAAGAACGCAGCGGTGGTGGTAACCGTGGCAACTTCCCAAGAAATTTTGGCGGAAACAATAGATTTGGAAACTCTGGCGGCGGCAGTGGTGGCAGACCATCGTGGTCCGGAGGCGGCAATAGTGGCGGCGGCGGATACAACCGCGACAGAGGAAATAGCAGCGGTGGAGAACGAACCTATTCTTCTGGTAATGAGGGTAGCGGAAGCGGCTACAGCAGCGGTGGTGGAAATTACGGCGGTGGAGGCGGCTATAGTGGCGGCGGAAGCAATTACGGAAGCGGCGGAGGAAACTTTGGCGGTGGCAACAACTACGGCGGTGGCGGCGAAAGCTTTGGTGGCGGAGCCAAAAAGCCAGGAAGCAAAGGCAACACCGGTGGCTTTAAGAAAAAACCACATGAAAAAGAAGATGATTGGTGGTAAAAAGCAAAGTTCGAATTTGGCAATTAATTTAAACTGATTAGAATTTAAGCTTTTAATGCTTGTTTTAAATATTCGGATTGGATATTCCGCATATAATTTTTATCTGGAATATTTAAGGAATATATTTAAACAAAGCTAAATTGAACTCATTAGAACCTACTTTAACAAATACTATGGAAGCTGGCGAAGTTCTTTTCTCGCTGATTCCAGAAGCTATTAAATCCAAATTAATCACCAGACAAGCTTTTTTGGTTGGTGGTTTTTTGCGTGATTATTTTTTATGCGCCGAGCCTCTCTCTGCGGAGAAAACAGATTTTGATTTTGTTATTTTCAATGAAATTTCTCTAGAAGAACTTGTAAGAGAAATCAGCGATGCTAGCGATTCTTCCTTTGTTGAATTGGACGCTGAAAGCCAAACCTACAGAGTAATTAACGAAAATTGGCAAGCTGATTTTGCGGCTCCAAAAGGGAAGACCATAACTGAAGATTTGCAAGCTCGTGATTTTACGGTCAATTCGATTGGCTTTAGTCTTGCGAATTTAGACATCATTGATCCGATGAGTGGATTGCAAGATTTACAAAACGGAATTTTAAGAGCAAATCACAAAGATAATTTGAAAGACGACCCTCTGAGAATGCTTAGAGCCTATAGGTTTTGTGCACAATTGAAAACTCATAAGAATTTTTCCAGAAGTTTTATTTTGTGCCCCGAAACACAAAAATGGATTCAAGAACAAAAAAGTTTAATTCACTCGGTGGCTCCAGAACGGATTTCTTACGAAATTTGGCAAACATTGTCTTCGCTAAGTTGCTTTGAAGCATTACAACTCTTTCTTGAGTCTGGGCTTTGGGAGGAAATTTTTCCGGAGTTTACTGAACTTAGAAAAGTACCAGAAAATGATTTCCACCATTTACCGCTTATAGAACACACTTTTGAACTGATTAATCAGTATGAAAACTTTGTAAAACCCAAATTAACGCCCGAATACCTTCGATTCATCGAAGAGAACCACATGAGCCGAATTCCTCTTGAAGCGATTATAAAAATGGGCTGCTTACTCCACGACATTGCAAAGCCTGCAACTTGGATAATTGTTGCAAACAAACACACCTTCCACGGCCATGATGCACAGGGCGCAGAAATCACTGATAAGATTGGCAAGAGACTACTGTGGCCGAAAGCGGTTACACAGTGCTTGCACAATTTGGTTCAATATCATTTAAGACCTTTTCATATTGCGCCACTAGAGAACGAACCCACCGACAAAGCCGAAAGAAGATTTTTTAGAAAGCTTGAGAACAGCTTTTATCCTTTAATCGCTCTGGCTTGGGCAGATTTACTCTCCACAAGAGGGCCGATGATAAGCCAAGAGGCAATTGAGATGAGCGAAAAAAGGCTGCTAAAGCTTTGCGAGAATTACCAAATTTTTTGCAAACAAGAAGAACAAGAGCCTTTGCTTTTAAAAGGAGCCTTACTGGAACAAGCAATTCAAGAATCTGGATTACCCAAAACCAAATTAATTAAAGAACTGCTTAGCGAGCTTCGCGAGCTGCAACTTGGTAAAGTAATTTCTTCTCCTGAAGAGGCTTATGCTTGGTTTATCAAAAAGGGAAGAGAAACCATCAAAGGCTAAAAAGATTTATTAACTCGCATCTTATTGATAGGAGGAGCCTAGCGAAAAATATATCTAACTTTGATTGCAATTTGGTATAAGCATTATAATTTGATAGAGACTGTTTTAATTCACTCGATTTCAATTTTATAGCTTGGACGAACTACTTAAAAATCCACTTTGGCAAGCACAAGACTTGGGTAAGCCATTACCCAACAGCCGACATGCGGTTTCTGTTTGCCTCCCAACTTGGGCTGATGTTGTTGGTTATGAAGAAAAAGACGAAAGAGTACTCAGCAAGCTACAGCTCGGCTACCCTCGTTTTGTTATCCACCCTCTGGTGAGAGAACTAAACCAATTGCTGCGAAGTAAATTGGGACTAGAAAAATACAAGCAAGATTGTTTGATTATGCCGAGCGAAGCAAGCGCCCAAAGAGCCAAAGAGTTTTTAAAAAAGAGATTTGGAATTCAAAGCCAAAATGAAATTATAAAAAGTAACATCTTCGATTTAAATGTTTTTATTTTTCCAGACACTGCTTTCAATGAAGCTAAACAATATTGGCAACATTCTGGAGAAATTATTTCATCTCGGCAAGCTGAATTTATTCTAAAGGTTTTGAGGAATCCAAACTCTGACCAAATCAAAGACTGCAAGCAAGAACTCAGAGATATAGAATACAAAGGTAAACTCGTCAAACAAAACATAAAAGAAAGAATTAGTATTTCCGCACAAGTAAACAGCAAAGATATTTACCTCTTTCAGAGCGGAATGGCAGCCATTTATCTTGCCTATCTTATTGCAAACAATCTAGAAAGACAAAATAACAATTCCTCTGATTCTTTGAATACTCCCTCTAGGACTGTGCAATTTGGCTTTCCTTATACTGACACTTTAAAAATTCAAGAAAAGTTTAATTTTCAATTTAACCCAAATACTAAAGGCGTTTGTTTCTTTCCAAAAGGTGATCTTCATGATTTAGAAAGACTAGAAGAGCTTTTACAAACCGAACAAATATCCGCTTTATTTTGCGAGTTTCCAAGCAATCCTCTCTTACAGAGCGTGGACTTGAAAGAGCTAAAAAAATTATCAAAGAAACATTCTTTTCCAATTATTGTGGATGACACCATTGGAAGCTTTCAGAACATCGATTTAAGAGAATATGCTGACATTATTGTAACGAGTTTAACTAAGTTCTTTAGCGGGGAATCAGACTGTACAGCCGGTTCTTTAATTTTATGCGAAAGAAGTCCTTTTTATGAGACACTTTCTCGGGCTTTAGAAGACCTCTACCAAGACAATTTATGGACAGAGGATGCCATTATTTTAGAAAATAACTCGCGTAGCTTTGCGGAGCGAATGAATAAAATCAATAAAAGCGCAGAAACCCTCTGTGACTTTCTAGAGAGACATCCCAAAGTTCACAAGGTTTATTACCCAAAATTCATTGATACCTATAATTACAAAGAGCTTCAAAGCTCACACTTGGGAGCCGGCTTTGGAGGACTATTTTCTTTAGAGTTAGTTAATCCAGAAACAAATGCACCGATCTTTTATGACAATTTAAGAATCTGCAAAGGGCCAAGCCTGGGAACCAACTTTACAATTGCCTGCCCTTACACACTCCTTGCCCATTACGATGAATTGGACTTTGTAGAAGAGTGTGGTGTCTCACGTTATCTAATTAGGTTCTCTGTCGGGCTTGAGGAAGCTAAAGAGCTTATTGTTCGCTTTAGTGAAGCTTTTTCAAAGCTTTGACTTTCGATTTATTAAAAGTTAAGAACCTGAATTTACAAGCGCATTTAGTCCTGCCCAGCCTCCATAATTTAATGCATTTGTTATCTGTTCATTAGTAAAACTATCTAATTTACCCTTCTTGGCCAAATTCTTACTTGAGTCCAGAATTTCTTGAGCAGCCTTTCCGCTCAAAGAGAATTGAGAATCAGTCTCTATAGCCCTAGTACCTGTTCTATTGGTTTTAAATTCACCGGTTGTTTGTCTATCATTATGATAGTTTGTCAGAATACTATCAATTTGACTATACCTACTTGTCATTTGATTAAATTGAAATTAGATATATTTCAAGAATATAACCAGCTAATTAAGGCTTGATTATATTCTTTAATTGGGCTTTACAATCACTACCTGCAACTTCTCGGGTGTGATGTACTTTTTAATTACCCTCACCACATCATCTTTAGTAACCGCTTTGATTTTTTCAGGATAAAGATTAATTGTATCCAAGTCCATCTTCCAGAGAGCATACTGGTTAAGTGAAGAGGCCACATTCTCATTAGAAGTCAAATTATTCGACACAAAGAATCCACTCCTGTAACTTTTGGCTCTTTCCAGTTCTTCATCGGTTATTTCTCCGTTTTGGAATTTAGACACTTCCTCTTTGGTAAGTTTTATAGCTTGCTCCACTTTCTCGGGTGGAACTCCCATCTGAATAAGAAAAGGCCCTGCACCACGACTCATACTATAAAAAGAAGATATAGAATAAACCAAACCGGCTTCTTCTCTAACCCTTTTTCCAAGTCTAGAAGCCAGAGTACTGCCTCCGCCGAGAATATCGTTAGCCACCAAGAGAGGGTAAAAATCAGGATGATCACGGGTCACTTCTCCCGCCTGACCAAGAATTACCAAGGCCTGAGATTTACCTGGAACCTCAATGATTTTATCTGTATCTGCTTTGGAAGGATTAACAGCCTGCGGAACAGCAAATTTTTCACCATCTTGTTTTGAAGTCTTCCAGTCAGCGAAGTACTTGTTTATCGACGCGAGAATATCCTTTTTCTTAAAATCCCCAGAAATCGAAAGAATTACTCGGCTGGGCTGATAGTAAGACGAGTGGAAACGCTTCAAATCATCAACCTTAATGACCTCTACAGCCTTGATTTGCTCTTCAATACTAGGTTCATGGTAGGGGTGACCTTTTGGATAAATTGAGCTATAAATTGCAATTTTACCTAAAGTTTTAAGGTCATCCCGACTTTGGTTAAGCTCTGAAAGCATTTGAAGCTTAAGTTTTTTAAGTTCATCTTCAGGAAAGATAGGATAACGTATTTGTTGTGAAATAAGCTTCAACAAGGAATCATAGTCTTTGGCTCTGGCTTTTGCAGAGATGGATATAAAGTCTTTTTCAGGATTAATCTCAGCTTCGGCTCCAATTGACTCCATAGCAAAATTTAATTGGTCGCGGCTCATATCTTTACTGCCGCGATTAGCCATAATAGCTGTTAAAGTGCTTGCACCATAAAGACCAAAGTTATTGTCAAAAACTTCACCAGCATCAACAGTGCCAGCAATAGCAAGAATAGGAAGACTTGGATTCTCTCTAAGCACAATCGTTAAACCATTTGGCATAACAATCTTTTCGGAAACTACACCCTTTTTATTTGTGGCTTTAGCCGCTGTTGGAGATTGAGCTGAATTTTTGTATAAACCGCTTAAATTGGTTTTCGACTCTGGCTTGTAATTTGCAACTTCTGAATCCATAGCTGGGCCTGCATATTTAGGTCCTTTGTGGTTTGGGTCGTCAATCAATTTACCAACAAAGAGCTTATCTTCCGAAAGATATTTATTTGCAACCTCTTTAATTTGTTTTGTCGTTACGGCTTGAATCTCTTTAGCCCACTCAAAGGTCTTTTTCCAATCACCAGCTACCAATTCAAAAAATCCCAGTTGGGAGGCAAGACTCTCTGGTTCTTCAATTCCAAATAAAAAGCTTGTTTCAGACTTTGCTTTAACTCTTTCGAGTTCCTCTTCAGATACGCCTTTTTCTCTTATTTTAGAAACTTCTTCCAAGATTTTTTGTTGAACCTTTTCTAAGTTTCCAGTCTTAGCTGTAGCCGCAAAGATTGAAAAATTAAACGGGTCAATTCCCTTTCTCATTGAGGATTCAATGTAACTAACCTCTCCGGTATCAACCAAAGATTTTTCCAAGCGACTTAAATCACCATTGGTGAGAATGGCCGATAGAACAGCTAAAGCAGCATAATCTTTATGCGTAAAATTTACACCATCCCAATTCAAAGAGAGCATAAGAGTCTCTGAGGGGGACTTAACAAGCACCTCTTTCTTGGGTGCGGATTGATGGGTAAAGGCTGTGAGGGGCGGAATAGTTTTTTGAGAAGCCGGTATTGCCCCAAAATAATTTTTAATTTTTTTGATTGCTTCGTCTGAGTTAATATCTCCGACGAGAATTAGAACGGCGTTGTTAGGCTGATAATAAGTGTTGTAATAGCTCTCCAAATCTTTGGATTGAATTCTTAATACATCTTCCTTCCAGCCAATAATCGGTATTCCGTAAGGATGAGAGGGAAATGTGTTTTTCATTATCTCTCTTGAAAGCAAAGTTCGAGGGTTGTTTTCACCACCCAAGAGCTCAGAAAGCACAACTTGCTTCTCACGTTCTGCCTCTGTCGGATTAATGATTGAATTACGCATGC
>JANRMG010000343.1:0-7921 GCA_033761855.1 Candidatus Caenarcanales bacterium | reverse complement strand
TATATTTATTAGACCTATAATCGGATTTCATAATCCATCCTTTTTTTAATCCTTCTGCTGCAATTTTTAGAATATTGTGCCCGTGCTGATTATTGATTTTGTCAAGAACTTTCATAACTTGAGATTGTTTTTCTATATCTTTTGAATCAAAGAGGTTAATTTGTGTTTCTGCCTTTGGACTTAAAAAACTAAGCATTACTCCAGCTTTTTTGTATTCATAGCCTTCCCGGTAAATGCTTTTTAATCCTTTTAAAGCATTGTTAATGAGAGTAGGTGTGTAATCTGTCTGAGAAGGCAATTTCAGGGAAATTGAATTGTAATATTGCTTTTGATTGAATTTGAATCTATTGGTAGTTATAAAAACATAGATGAACTGAGTGACTGAAGCTTGCTTTCGCATTTTCTCGGCGGCTATTGCGGTATATGTTGCGACTGCTTCTTCTAATTCTTCTTGCTTTGTTATTGGATAACCGAATGACCGACTAGAGACAATGTTTTTTTTCGGTGATGGAATTAGTTCAAGCTCGTAGCAAGGAATTCCTCTTAACTCTTCTATCAGCCGAAGACCAATTATTGTGAATTGTTTTCTTATCCAGTCATCATTGCTCTGGGAGAGTCTTAAAGCTGTTGTTATTCTCCTTGCAATTAATTTTTCTGCAATTCTTCTACCAATTCCCCACACTTCTTGAACCGGAAAATCTTTTAATATTCTGTTTGTCTCTTCTTCATCAAATAAGCAATGAAAACCATTTTTTGCTTTATTCTTTTTTGCCACATGGTTAGCCACCTTAGCCAGTGTTTTTGTTTTGGCTACGCCGATAGAGACAGGGATTCCCGTCCACTTAAGAATAATACTTCTTATTTCTCTTACTTGTTTTTCAACTTGTTCAGGATTGCCACTTATTTTAACGAAGGCTTCATCAATGGAATAAATTTCTATTTCTGGAACAAGCTGAGCTATAGTTTCCATCACACGTTTAGACATGTCTGCATAAAGAGTGTAATTAGATGAAAACACCTTTGTATTGCTTATTTTAAGCTCTCTTTCGTATTTAAAAAAAGGAGCTCCCATGGGAATGCCAATTTCTTTTGCCTCTTGAGACCGAGAGACAATGCATCCATCATTATTAGACAAAACAACAACCGGAACACTTTTCAGAGAAGGGTTAAAGACTCTTTCGCATGAAACATAAAAATTATTGCAATCAATTAAAGCAAAATAATTAATTGGGCTTGTGAATGACATAGCTAACCACTCCCCATATTTGGAAACTGGCTTCCTCGTGAACAGGAATAGGCTGATAATCAGGATTTTCGGCAATTAAATAAAGTTGTTTATTAATTCTTCCAAGACGTTTGACGGTTAGTTCTCCGTCAAGTTCTGCAATAACAATATCTCCGTCCTTCTCTTCAAGAGAGCGATCAACCACCAAAATATCTCCATCATGAATCCCCGCGTTTATCATGGATTCACCCGATACCTTAACAAAATAAGTTGCGGTCGGGTTTTTAATTAGGTGTTTATTTAAATCAAGCTTTGTTTCAATATAGTCATCGGCCGGGGAAGGAAATCCAGCTGGTACTTTCGCTGAATAAAGCCTTATTAGACTCTCTGTAGTTGTGTCGACGGAATAATATTGTGTAACTTTAAGACTCATATAAAAGACATTAGCAGATTTATATTCTGGTATTTCTAAAATTTGGTTTAGATAAAGACAAGATAAGAAAGATTCCCTTCTTAAAAAGTGAAAATCTGGAATATACGACCAAAAAGGCCAAAAGAAATACAGAATTTACAGGTGATCCAATTTACTTTCTATAGCTTTTAGAGCATCTTTAGCAGCCATTTGTCCAGCCTCTTTTTTCGAGCTTCCCATCCCTAAACCCAAAATCATCCCGTCCAAACTTACTGAAACCTCAAATAAAGGATCGTGAGAGGGCCCTTCGGCTCTTACAACTTTATATTCTGGTAATCCCAATTGTTTGCTTTGAGTTAGTTCTTGCAGAGCGGCTTTGTAATTGCCTTTAAGATCGCTGGCGTCAGCTTCCTTGATTATATCCTTGTAGAGCTCAATGATGAATTCACCTGTTATATCAAATCCATAAGTTAAATAAGAAGCTCCAATTAGGGATTCCATCACATCGGGTAAAACTGCTTCGGGTTTTATGCGGGCCCCAGTTCTAACAAATTTTTTGATTCCAAGTGTTTGTGCAATTCTCATGAGCGTTTTATCGCTTAATAAAAAAGCGCTTAATTTGGTTAAATCCCCAGAGTCGTAAGTAGGATATTGTCTGAAAATGTTTTCGTTCATCACAAGCTTAAGCACAGAGTCTCCTAAAAATTCCAAACGGTCGTATTGGTCATCATAGTTTGGAATCTCTGAGTTGTGAAGGTCTTGAAGAAAAGATTTGTGAGTCAGAGCCTGAAGGAAAAGATTCTTTGCAAACTCCCTTATATTCTTTGGAAGTCCCAAAGTTTTGATTAGCTCTTCAAATTGAAAATCATCACTCACTGTGTTTGTAGGTAAGGTTGCCAATACTTTGGCTTTTGTAGGTATTTAGCACCAAATGATTTGTTACCAAATATTTGGATCAGAGTTTAATGTTATTTTATTTATTCCCATTAAATCCACCTTTAAAATCCATTCTTGTGGTTGGTCAAAAACAGAAAACATTCTTAAAAAATAAAAAAGCTTTAGTCAGTGGCGCAAGCGGTAAGCTTGGACAGTCCATTTGCAAAAGCTTAGCTGAAGAAGGCATACACCTTGCTCTGCACTACCGAAGCAACTTTAGCACTGTTAAAGAATTAAAAGATTTTGCCGAAGGCAAAAAGGTAAAAGCCCTAACTTTCCAGGCAGATTTATCAACTCAAAATTCGGTTGAAGAATTGATTGGAAGTGCCCAAGAGGGATTAGGAGGAATTGATTTTTTAATAAATTGTGTTGGCGATTTTTTGTATAAACCTCTTTTGGAGCTTGAAGTCGAAGAGTTTAGGCAAATCATTGATTCTAATTTGACCAATGTTTTTGCTTTGTGCAAAACTGCTCTGCCACATCTGCGCAAATCTGCCTGTGGACGGATTATAAATATTGGCTATGCCAATGCAACTGAGCTAACTGCCAAACCAAGCATCCTGCCCTACCATATTGCAAAGCTAGGTCTGGTATTGCTTACCAAGTCTTTGGCCCAAAAAGAAAAGGAAACCGCAGCAAAAAAGAGTGTTTTAATTAACTGTATTTCTCCTGGAATTTGTGAAGATTCTGAGTTTTGGCCTCAAATGAAGCCTTTGGCAAACTCTTTGGTGAAGAAAAAAGACCTTAATCAACTAATTTTGTTCTTGCTTGGCTCTGAGACTTTGACTGGCTGTAATTTTGAGATCGGCGGTGATTGGAAGTAATTGATCCGTCAATTAAATTTTGCGGAGTTTCGTTTTTTGTTTAGGATTAAGAAAGAGTCCATTCAAATAAACAAAAAATGCAAACCCTCATCTTTGCCTGCTCCGAAAGAGAAAATAACTTTACCAGACGAGCATCGGAAGCGGTTTCTCGTTTTTTGCCTGAACCAGAAATTATTGAACTTAAAGACTTCCACTTAAATATTTTTGGTACAGCCGATGAAGACACCCGCCAAAAGCTACAAGTGATAAAAGAAAAATTTATGCAAGCCCAGCAAATTATTTTTGTTTCTCCCGAATATAATTGGGGACTGTCACCAAACGCAAAAAACCTAATTGATTATTTGAGTGGGGACTCAGGGATTTGGTCGGACAAAGTGTTTATGGCTTTTGGATGCTCGATAGGCCGCGGGGGAAGGCTACCGATTATAGAGCTTTGGAAAACTTTAAATAAAATTATTGCTCTTTCAAATTCAATTTCTATCGTCAGTCCCTTTCACATCGAGATTACAAGTAATTTATTAACAAGCGAAAATGATTTTACTGATGAATTCAAACCCATAGCAAAAGCTGTTTTTGAGAATCATTCAAAAGTTGCAGAGAGGTTTTTGGCTTGATTGCATAAACATTATCTCGGAATTTCTTGTGGTTTTTTTGTAGGGGAAGGTTTAAAACCTTGTATCTTAAGAATAAGAGATAGGCAGTAAATGGGATACTGGATCTCAAGTTAGAGAGGAAGAAGAAAAAACTAATGGAAACCTAAGCTCAAAGAAACTGTGGGGAAGATAAGATTCCTCTTCCTTTCACTTATCTAATAAATTCCAACAGTATCTTAGCTCCATAGAAGCTCAATTCACAAGGATGAAAGAAGATAAGTTCTCTAACTTTAACCATTTCAGCAAAGGTGAAAACAATGAATTCTTTGGGATTTGATATTTCAAAAGATAAGTTTGATGTGGCTCTTCTAGTGAATAAAAAGGGCAAACACAAAGTATTTAAAAATAATCAAAATGGATTTGAAAGATTTGAAAAATGGCTTAAAGAAAATAGTGTTGAATCAGTTCACTGTTGCATGGAATCAACTGGAAGATATGGTGAAGAACTTGCCAAATATTTGATTGGTGGGGGACACAAAGTCAGTATAGTGAATCCAGCTTGTATTAAGTCATTTGCACACAGCCAATTGAAGAGAGTGAAAACCGATAAAGTGGATGCTTTGCTAATTGCCAAATATTGTGAGATGAACAACCTAGATCGATGGGAAGCTCCTTCAGACCAAATAGAAGAATTGATAGAATTGAGCAGAAAAATAAGTCATTTGGAAAAGTTGAAGACTTCAGAAAACAATCATTTGAAATCGGGGATTCGCTCTCAATCAGCGATTGAATCAACAAAAAAGATGATTTGTTCATTGAAAGAAGAGATTAAGTCATTAAAGAAACAAGCAAGCAAAATCACTGATTTAGACGATGAATTGAAAAAGAACAAGGATTTATTAAAAACAATACCTGGAATCAGCAAAATTCAATCCAATAATCAAAGTATTTTGTGAAAACTTGGTGAGAAGGGGGAAGTCAGGGAAGCTAATAATCAGGGAAGCTAATAATTTGTGCGGCAATTAGGAAACTCCTTCACATTGTTTATGAGGCTCTCAAATCCAACAATCCGTTTGACCCAAATTACCAAAATCCCGCTTTTTCCTCTTGACTTTTAAGACAGTATCTTCCCCTACTTAACCGGAGAGTTATTAATTCAACAAAGAAGCTCATTTAGCCCTTTCAATTCCTGCAATCACTCGAGGTTTATCGGCCAACACGAAGGCTTCTTCAATTAAAATTTTGGCTTTTTTCTTTTGTAATTCCTGCAGCATCTCAGAGTCTTCTTTGAGAGAAGTTGTTGACTGCGCCAAGTAAATGCCTCCGGGAGACAAAAGCGGTAAAACTTGCTTTAAAGCCTCGGGTGGTTTTGCCATTGCTCTGGCGGTTATTAAATGGAATTTTTTCTTCTCTTGAAGAAGAGCTTCCGTTCGGGCTGTGAGGACTTTTATTTTTTCCTCTAGTCCCAACATTGAAATTGCTCTTTCCAAAAAAGCTGTCTTCTTGCTTACTGAATCACAAAGATAGGTTTCAAATTCTAATTGGTTTGAAAGAAGAATATGCAAAATTAATCCGGGAACACCACAACCAGTGCCCAAATCGCAATACCTAAATTTGTTTGGCAAAGATGCTTTTTGCACAAAAGGGATCAAAGAACCCGTATCGAGAAGATGAAAGGTTAAAAAATCCGGCAGAGAATCGAGGCGGGTTAAGTTTATTTTTTTGTTTTCCTCTTGAAGAAACTCTTGGAATTTTTGCAGTTTATCCTTTTGCTCCTTATTTATTTCTAAACCAAAAGAGTCTTTAAGTTCTTTCCAAGCCTTTGGCCAAGATTCAACAGGATGAAAGTTTTTCATCTCGATTCTTAAATGATTGTTTTCTGTCAAAAAATTTTTATCTGAATAAGTTAAATTTATAACGAGTCTAGACCAACGCTTTTATTTATGCAAAAACTTTTTATTTAAGTTTGAAATTCCTTTTCTAAAGACAGTTTTAGCTTAAAAGCTTTTGGTTATATTAAATAAATTTATGAAAAAGATAATTGTTCAAAAATTTGGAGGAACCTCTGTCGGCTCAGTCGAACGAATAAGAGCCGTAGCAGATATTTGCATCCAAACAAAAGAGAAAGAAGATTGCGAATTGGTGGTGGTGGTCTCCGCCATGGGAGACACAACCGACGATTTGATTGACTTGATGGATGGAGTGACACGAGGAGTCACAAATCCCCCTCCGCTGCGCGAATATGATATGTTGCTTAGCGCTGGCGAACAAATAAGCATGGCTCTTTTAGCTATGGCCTTAGAAAACTCCGGACAAAAAGCAAGGTCTATGACGGGTTGGCAAGCTGGTATCCAAACCTCGTCAGTTCACCAAAAAGCCCGAATCGGAGAAATCAAAACTGAAAACCTATTAAAAGCTCTATCCGAAGGCATTATTCCTGTGGTGGCCGGTTTTCAAGGGATTAGCCAAGACCAGCAGATAACCACCCTTGGACGTGGAGGCTCTGACACTTCTGCGGTTGCTTTGGCGGTTGCTTTAAAAGCCGAACGCTGTGACATTTACACTGACGTGGATTCCGTACATACAACTGATCCGCGCATGGTTAAAGAGGTTGGAGATATAAAGTTTATAACCTATGATGAAATGCTTGAACTGGCAAGTCTGGGGGCTCAGGTTTTGCATCCCCGGTCTGTAGAGATTGCCAGAAATTACAATATGCCGCTGCGCGTTAGAAGCAGTTGGAAGCCAGAGAATGAAGGAACATTAGTTATTAAAAAGGTGGATGAAATGATTGAAGGACAAAGAACAGTAAGAGGAGTAGCTCTCGACAGGAAGCATGCCAGGCTCTCAATCATTGGAGTCCCGGATGAACCAGGTATTGCTTATAAAATTTTCGGGCAATTGGCCGACCGTGGCGTCTCAATCGATATTATTGTACAGTGCGTGAGCCACGACGGACAGACAGAGCTTGACTTTACCGTCAATGCCAATGAAGCCGACAAGGCAAAAAAAGAGCTCGACGAAATTGCTAAACAGATAAAGGCAAAATCCACCTCTCTTGATAAAAAGATCGTAAAGGTATCGGCTGTTGGAGCTGGCATGATTGACCAGCCGGGAGTAGCCGCGAAGATGTTTAAAGCTCTTGCAGACAAAGAAATCAACATTCAAATGATTTCAACTAGCGAAATCCGCATTAGTTGCATAGTTGATGAAAAGCAAGGAGAGCTGGCAGTCAAGACTATCCACGACGCTTTTAACCTAAGCGAGGTTAAAAGTTGAAATTACGAAGAGAGTTTCTCCGATTGTCATCTGAAAGATTTTGTCAAACCAAACAAAAACAATTGCTTCAATAAAAGTCTTTTAAAATTAAATCTAAACTTCAAAAACAAAACTAATGAATAAATTTATTACAACTGCTTTGCTGATTTCTTTAGCTGTTGCCGTGACTGGAAGCGAGAGTCGACCTATTAACCAAGTTAAGAAAAAACCAGTTGTGGTTAAATTTACCGATACAGAAGGCAATACCGAAAAAATTCTTATTGAACGCAAGCCAAACACTCTGCCACCTCTTTCAGTTAAAAGGTATTCTTTCGAATTGAATGAAGACACTTCAATCGATATTCGCCGAGATGACAGTTCAGGTCGCCCACCAAACGAAGTGGCTAATCCAATACATGACGTTATTCACGAAGAAGAGTTTTAAAGCTCTTTAAAGTATTTCTGTAAAAAGCTTTGGGTCTAGATCCTTTTGAAAAAGAAGGAAAGGGTCTACGATAGAAGAATGGTGAACGAACTCAGCGAATATAAAGTTAAAAAAATAATTTTATGTTTTTGTGAAGATTTAAATGCTACTCAAACAAGCAAAATTCTCAAAATAGGACGTAAAACTATCAACAAATATTTCAATCAATTTAGGGAAGCAATATTTCAA
>JANRMG010000342.1:0-13076 GCA_033761855.1 Candidatus Caenarcanales bacterium | reverse complement strand
GGTAAGGTTAAATCTTTTGCCCATTTTTGAATACTATATTTTTGCTGATGAATCGAATTCTATCGCAAAGAAAAGACTTGGTGACTTTTCAGACTATGCAAAGAGAAACCCAGGGATATTAGTTGATCTTATTACTCTTGATATTTATAAATCATTTAAATCTCAAAATGTAACCATTGAAGAGACTGCAAC
The DNA here is from genome assembly GCA_033761855.1 of Candidatus Caenarcanales bacterium. Taxonomy (GTDB): domain Bacteria; phylum Cyanobacteriota; class Vampirovibrionia; order Caenarcaniphilales; family Caenarcanaceae; genus JANRMG01. Next base: position 12,884 of record JANRMG010000342.1, on the reverse strand, counting down.
CATGATGAAAAAATTTGAAGAGTTTTTTAATGCTTGGAATGAACATACTAAACTTTTCGATCTCTCTATAAATTCAGGTTGGTTAATGGGAGGCTTTTCCGGTGGAAACTATTACAATATGCCACAATATTTCTTAGTAGATGTTCTACCAAATGAAAATTTACCAAGATTTTCACCCTGGAAACCCAGCTGGTCAGTTTTTTCATCTTTAACGCAACAATCTGTTAATGGGGCGACAGGAAGATGTCCTTTCGGTCACGGATAAATTAACCTAAACCTTCTTCTGTTTCACGGTGCTTCTAAAGGTACTGGGGGCTGTCATTTGTTCGACTGGGGCGTAGTTGTCAGTTAAAATCTTGGCAATTTTTTTGTGGTTTATAAATTCTTGCAATTCACTTTGAGAGATAAACTCATATTCTGTCTCAATCTCTTCTAAGCTCATCCAGCGGCTTTTATCGATTTTTTTCTTGCTGGCAATTATGGTTGATGAGCTTAGATCGCCCACTGATTCACTTTTCCCTCTTTTAATTACCTCTAAAAAAGGAAAAGTTTCTTTTAAAGTTTTTAAATAAGAGCGAGTTAGCTTAAAATCTGCTTTTTTGCCATCGATTAAATTAACCATGTAGAGACCATCTTCATCCAACCATTTAGAGATTCTGGCATTAAATTCTTTGGTAGTGAGTTGATAGGGTACGGTTATATCTTTAAAAGCATCTCCTACAATCAAGTTATATTTATCTTTTGGTGCTCTGTTAAAGAAGACTCTGGCATCTTCGTTGTGGCTTTTTACTTTGCTGTTTAACGGTAGACCCATTTTCTCATGCACTATTTGTGTTACTTGTGGGTCGATTTCAATAACATCAATTTTGATTTTGGAATATTGATTATCTAAATAAATCGGCAGTGTATAGCCGCCGCCACCTATGAAAGCCGTCTTTGGTGTTTTGTCTTTTCTTGTCGCATATTTAAGTCCTTGGTGATAAAGATGCTCGTAATCATGAATCATTTCGTCTGGACTATTAATTAAGTTATAGCTTTGGATTACATTATCTTCTCTCAGCAGTCTAACTAAAGAATTGGCTTTTAAGTTATGCTTCTTTCCGTTGCTGAAGCCCTTACACAGAGTGTCGTCCTTGCAGTTTGGAGATTTACAAATCTCATTTAGAGGAAATTCGGCAATTCTTACACAGTAGTAGTCTGTCTCCTTTGTGCAAACACCTTTTAACGCTCCGCTGGCTCTAAAGGCGTCAAAGCAGAGAAGCAAAATCAAACAGAGTGAGGCTTTCGCAATAATGTTTTTAGTGCCACCAGCTGTAAGAAGCACCCCGAGAGAGATTAGGAGCAGTCCGATGGAGCAAACAATTGAGAAAGTTCCAAAGTGTGAAATCAAAAAGAAGCCGGTCGAAAAAGTCCCAACTATGCTTCCAATCGTTCCGGCTGCATAAATTGTTCCAATCGTCTGTCCTGTTGTGTCTGTATCTTTGATGGCTAATTTGGCAATAATCGGAGAAATACTCCCCATCAACAAACAAGGAGGCAAAAATAAAATTAAAGAGAAAAAGATAATTTCTGCAATCAGTGGTGTGTTCCAATTCTTTGTTAGAGCGGGCAACCAATAAGCGAGTGGCAAAATCAAAAGCGCAGAAATTCCGCTAAACATAAAAATCTTTGCAAGTAACTGAATAGAAGCGCTTTTATCTGCCAGCTTTCCACCTAAGAAGCTTCCTAGGCTTATTCCAGCGAGGACTATACCAATAATCGTTGTCCATGTATAAAGAGATACTCCGACGTGCGGAGCAATCAGTCTTCCGGCCACAATCTCTAAAGCCATGATGCAGACGTTAGAGAGGAAGGCAAGACCAATTAACAAGTTAAATTGTTTTAGAAAAATTTTTTGGCTCATAGTTTTAAATAGGGCATTCCCTATTCATAAAGGCAAATAACTTATTTACATTTATGAGTTAATAATAATTTCTTTTCAATTGGAGCGGTTTTGTTGTTTGGGAGAGTTTTTTCTTTTAAGCAAAAAATTTGAACAGATTTTATTTTTGGATTTTTATTTGAATTCCATTCTAAGCAACTATGTTCTGCTAAGTTGATTAGAGGACGATCTCCCATAATACAAATATAATTTGAATAGCTACCTAGATACTGTTCTTTGCAAACCTTGCAAAGGTTTTTTGGTTTGGTTAACAAATATCTGTTTTTTTGAACTTTGAGAGGAATTATTCCTTCTTGTTCGAGATCCATGAATTCACCATTATGAGTTTCTCCAATCATAATCGCCCAGAAATCTTCTTTAATTAAGTATGGAGAGAACATTTTCCATTCTTGCTTGAGTCCCAAAAAGCTCTTTATCCAGCCAATTGATGGTGAGATTGAAAACTTTGAAGAATTTATATCATTTAAATTAATCATCAAGACAAATGCTAAAAGCACTCCACAAAGCATACTTGCAGCAACTTTCCTCAAAAGAGGTAAAAAATTAAAGGTTTGAAATATAAATTTATTTATATAGTTTTTAATTTTGTTTAAATGAATTGAAGTAACGCCATTCAGATGTTTATTTCTTAAATTACCTAAATATTCCCAAGTACTTTTGGGAAGAAGTAGAAGCCATGCTGTTGAACAAATAATTGAAAACAACCCAATACTTAAGCCTATTCCCAGCATAAAATGAAAACTTATAAAAGTAAAAATTACGAAGAGACGGATTCTGTCATTAAAGAATGGAATGAAGATTAGGAAAGGGATAAATAGTTCGATTGCAAAAACTAAATACGAGCTAAAATGCAATAAAAGAGGAAAATTCAGTAGCCACTTTCCAAGAGGATTGACAAAAGTATCAAGGTTCAGAGCATAGTAAACAGCACTTCCTCTTTCCACCCATTCGGGGCCAATTTTATGAAGTGATGTAAAAAAATAAACAAAGAAAATTTGACAAATAATGGCTATAGAGCCAACTGAGAAGTAACTGTAACTTTCGACAGAAGATTTTCCCTGCCTGATAGAGTCGATAGAAAAAAATTTTCCTAAAGGTATAAAAAGTGACCAAAATAATAAAAGCTGAAGAAGCTGATCCCCAGAGTGAAACAAAAAGGGGTTTCGATTATGCCAAGAGAGAATCAGTATCCAAGAGGCCAAGGTGGATAGAAAGGTTTTGTATCCTATTATTAGACTGATTGCAAAATAGAGGGAAAACAAAAATAGAATGAATTGAAATAACGTAGTTCCGCTAGATAGATTTAGAGAGACAATCCATGGGCTTGAGCTTTCAATTATAGATTTTCTGGATAAGACTCCAATATCACTATATAAGAGCTCAAGATGAGGCAATCTCATTATGGACTCAACAAAGATTAAAATTCCAATTAAGATTCTAAAAAAAGCCATTGAGCGTATATCCAACTCAAATGGCCTTTTTAAGATGTTTAAAATATTGATCACTAAGTCTTTACTATCTAGTTGGAACTGGCATAGCAGGACCAGTAGCTGTATTAGTAAACAAGTTATTGGTTTCTTGTCCTACTTTTTCAACGGCGCCATTTAACATGTTAACAATTGGGTCTCTGAGAGCTAAGAAAATAACGATAGCTAGAATAGCCAAAACTAACACGGTGATCCATTGGTCTAACGCTGCATCTTCTTCTTTGATTAAGCGATTAAGAATGTCTTTCATTTACAGTAGCTCCTTAAGAGATTTGGGATTGAAATTTGTTTGGAATTCAGAAAAAGAATTTTTACTAATATCTTTTACCCACGAAATTATTTGTTAGATCTCATATTTCGGTTATTTGATTTAGAGTTCTAGGGAAATTATGGAAGAAATTGTGGTCTAAATCATGGAAGAAATCTAATTAATAAATCGTTTCCTATCATTTTTATATCTTGAATTCTCAGTTTTAAATAGCTATTACAAGTTACAGAGATACTATCTTCCATTGAATTTATTGATGGATTGATGAAATACATAATCTCGTTAAAGGCCTTTTCCTGAATAAAAATGGAATTAATCTGCTGACCAGCTTCTACCAGTACCGACAAAATGCCCCTTTCTCCAAGTGTCAACAAAATCTCGGCTAGTGCCTCTTTCGTGTTTCTCCCCTGAGGATAGACAAGAAGTTGAACATTGTCTCCGAAAGAGTGTTTCTGAAGATTTTCGGAGTTAGTAAATATAAGGGTTTGTGTTTCTCCTTCAGAAATTTTATGTTTGGGTGTTGTGTGTAATCTTCTGTCCAGGACGACTTTGATTGGGTTCTTCCCTTCAACCAATCTAACATTCAACTGCGGATCGTCGGCTAGCACTGTTCCGCTGCCAGTTAAGATGGCATCGTGTTCAGCTCTTAGTTCATGTACCATCTTTTGTACTTCAGGTCCCGTAATGCGTTTGCCTTTGGCCCCTAAATGGATCTTTCCATCCAGCGTAGCTGCGATTTTTAGAGTGACCCACGGTTTTTTAGTTTTTATCCAGTGAAAGAAAAACCGGTTTAATTCATCGCATTCTTTTTCTAAAACCCCGCTAATAACTTCAATTCCGTTTTCTTTTAACTCTTTAATTCCCTGCCCACTCACTTTTGGGTTTGGGTCAGTAGAGCCAATTACCACCCTTTTAATTCCGCTTTCGATTATGGCTTTGGTACAGGGAGGAGTTTTTCCGTAATGGCAACAAGGTTCCAAATTTACATAAATTGTTGCATCTTGCAGTCTTTTTTTTAACCCTTCTTTGGAAGCCAGTTTTAAAGCGTTAACTTCGGCGTGCTCTAATCCATACTTTTGATGAAAGCCTTCGGAAAGCAGATTTCCTTCATTATCAACAATAACGGCTCCCACCATTGGGTTTGGTGAGGTATAACCTTTGGCTTTCATCGCCAGTTTAAGGGTTCTTCTAATCCAGTGTTCGTGTGGGTTATTTGTCGGGTTCATCGCCTTGACCGTCTCGCCGGTTTTCCAAATAACATTCCAAGCAGCCCCCGGGTTATTGTACTGGCTGCTGTCCTGGCGGCGCTTTTGGCTACTTGTCTAACAACGGGGTCTTTAAAGAACTTATCAAGTCCACTTTCAGCCTCTTTGGAAGGGCTATTTTTAGATTTTGTATTTTGCTTATTCCCTTCTGGCTGTTCAGAAGTCTTTCCGGGTAGTTCTCCTTGCAGCCTCTCAAGCAGGATTTCGTGTGCACTTTGAGTGTCTACAAATTTGTTGTATTTGTTTTTAATCTCGGATTGATTTGTAATTTCGGCGATTTCAGTTTCATTCAAAATATTCATTCTCGAACTTGGCGGCTCAAGAAGAGTCCAGACAACGGGCGTTGGGGTGCCAGTCTCGCTTAGAGCCGTCACAAGGGCTTCTCCGATTCCGGTGTTGGTGATTACGTTCTCTATTTCGTAAAACTCAGAGATTGGATAATTTTCAGCTGCTTTTTGGATGGCCTTTCTGTCCTTTGCGGTAAAGGCTCTAAGAGCGTGTTGTATCTTAAGCCCCAGCTGGCTGAGTACTGCATCGGGGACATCCTGTGGGTTTTGAGTACAAAAAATAATCCCTACGCCCTTAGAGCGGATTAGTTTGACAATGGTTTCAATTTGGTCAAGGAGAGTTTTAGAGGCTCCGTCGAAGATTAGATGCGCTTCGTCAATAAAAATTATTAACTTGGGTTTATCTAAATCGCCAACTTCTTCAAAGCTCGAAAAGATTTCACCCAGCAAACTGAGCATAAAAGTCGAGAATAGTTTTGGCTTGTCTTGAATCTCTGTGAGCCTTAAAACAGAGATGATCCCTTTCCCTTCTTGATTCTTGCGGATTAAGTCTTGGACTTCAAAGCTTGGCTCGCCAAAAAAAGAATTTCCGTCAACGCTTTTTGCTTGGGCTTCAAGTTCAATTATTTTGCGTTGAATTACTCCCAAAGAACTTGGAGAGATACTGCCATACTCTTGTTCAATTTCTTCTTTACCTTCGGAAGTGACAAATTTAAGCAAAGTCTTCAGATCTTCTAAATTAATGAGCGGGAGCTTATTGTCGTCGCAATACTTAAAAAGCAGGCTTATAATGCTGCTTTGGGTGTCGTTTAATTCAAGAATCTTGGAAAAAAGAGTTGGGCCAAATTCTAAAAGGGTGGCCTTCAAATTAATTCCTTTGCTGGGTTCACTGTTTAGTCCCAGTAATTCAACAGGTAAGCCTTTAGCCTCAAAATTGATTTTAAGCTTTTCGCATCTTTCTTTTACTCTTTCGTTTGCCTCTCCCGGTTTTGCTATTCCGCTTAGGTCTCCTTTTAAATCCATCATCAAAACGGGAACACCAGCTTCAGAGAGCTTCTCTGATAAAAGCTGTATGGTTTTTGTTTTGCCAGTTCCGGTGGCACCAGCAATCAATCCGTGCCGGTTTAAAGTCTTAAGCGGTACTTTGATTTTTGCTTCGGGGAAAACAGTACCTTCATGCAAAGCCGCACCAAGCTCAATAGAAGCCTCTTTAAAGCTGTATGATTTGTTTATAAAATCTGCAAAATTTTCTTTCATCATCCTTATTTTAAGTTACTCAAGCCTAATAAAACAAAAAGCCTTCTGAGACTTATTTCAGGAGGCTTTTTTTGTTTTACTCTAAGTTGTTATTAAAATACTGAATTAAGGTAAAAGAACAGAATCAATAACGTAGGTAACTCCGTTGCTTGAGATTACATCAGCTATTTCAACTTTAGCTCCGTTAATTGTAATTGTATTTTTTGTTTTGGTAACTTTCAACTCTTTGCCTTCAACGGTCTTTAAGGTCTGACCATCTTTTAGGTCTTTAGCTTTTATAGCACCTGGAACCACGTGATAAGTTAAAACATCAACCAATTTGGTTTTGTTTTCTTCTTTCAACAAAGATTCTACGGTTCCTTCTGGGAGCTTCGAGAAAGCCTCATTGGTTGGAGCAAATACAGTAAAAGGACCAGGGCTGCTTAGAGTTTCCACTAAGCTACCAGCTTTTACGGCGGTTACAAGAGTTGTATGGTCTTTGGAATTAATGGCATTTTCCACAATGTTTTTAGATGGGGTCATTAAGGCTCCACCAACCAGCGTTCCGGATTCTTTTTTTGTGGCCTTTATCTCTTTGGCTGAGCAAACGCCGTAAGAGATCATCGATAAACATAAAGCAAATAAAGCAAAATATTTTTTCATCATTATTAGCTACTGTTAAACTGTGCTTCAGCACAATCTAAATCTACAGGATTAATAACTTTCAGGTGAACTTTTTTTAATTTGCCTAAAAGTTATTAAAGAAAAAGAGAGTTTTAAATAAGCCTTAAGAAAGCTCGGTCTGACTCATCTGTTTATTTAGGAGATGAAAGAGTTTTATTTAACTAATGGTGCGTGTTTCGTAGCAAATATCATTAAACGACAGAGATAGCTCTATTGGATTCAATATTGAGAAAGATTTTTAACTTATTCAAAAGATCATTTTTATTGAATGGTTTAGCGAGGAAATCATCAATTTGGTATTGATTGGCAAGTTCTTGGGCTTTGGGGTGGGCAGACATCATTATTATAGGTATATTTTTGTTTCATTATCGTTTTTAAGTTGGTTTGCAATATCCCATCCATTGCTGCCAGACAACAATGCATCCAAAAGAATTAAGTTTGGTGAAAAAGATTTTACAGTGTCAAAGGCAATGTCTCCTTCAGTAATTCCCTTTACTTCATAATTTTCAAATTCTAAAATTGTCTTTAGGGAGAACAAAATATCATCGTTATCTTCCACAACTAATATTTTATTTATCACGAAATTTACTCCAATTTTGGGGAGATACAAGTAATAACTTATTAAAGTTTTTTAACCCCTAGAATTTCATCATAACAGAATCACAATTAAGATCAATTCAAAAAGTTGATCTGTAACCTCTTTTGCTGTTAAACCAAATTTTGCTTTTGTGGTAATTGATGATTTGTTGTTGAGAGATGAAAAGTCCGATTCCAAGATCAGGAAACGTTCTTTCATTTTTATAAAAGCAGTTTTTCAAGTTTCAAAAACTTTCTCTAGGGTCTCTGAAAGATTATTTCGCCTCATTTTTCTCTTTCTCTAAGACATCTATTATTATTTGAGCTGCTTTTTCTGCACCTTTCTCGCTTCTTATTTGTTCTCCAAGTTTCTTGGCTTTCTCCTTAACTCCGTCTGCCAGAGCTTCATTAATTGCTGCAGATAAATTTTGGGCGGTTAGTTTTTTTCTTGGTATTGCTTTGGGTCCCACGCCAAGTTCATGAACTCGACGGCCCCAGGCAAATTGATCATTAGAATGAGGAATGATAATACTTGGCACGCCTGCTCTCAATCCCGCAGCCGTTGTTCCTGCTCCACCATGATGGACAACAGCTGACATAAGCGGGAATAGCCAAGAATGTGGAGCGCTTTCAAGAATAAATAAATCATCTGATACTTTATCTAACTTGGCAGTTCCATTCCAACCGGTTGCTAGAACTCCTCTCTGTTTAGATAGTTTTAAAGCCTCAATAATTATTCCTGTTGTTTCTTCGGATTTCTCTATGTCTACTACGCTCCCAAAGCCTATATAAACCGGAGGCGGTCCTTTTTGTAGAAAATCAGTTAACTCTTTAGGGGGCTCCCACTCTTTTTCCTCGTCTAAGAACCAGTATCCATCGCTGTAAACGTTTCTAGGCCAATCTTTCGGACCTGGAAAATCATAATTGCTACACGAAGTAACGGTTGGAAATCGCTTAGTGTTTTGTTTATCGTAAGGGCAGCTAAAATTCTTTGGTGCGCTTCCATGGAGTTGCTTCCAGTATTGTTCTAATGGTGATTTAATTGCAAACCAAAATCCATTTTCAAAAACTTTGTGAGTTAAGTAATTAAATAATTTACCCAATCTGATACCATCATAAAAAATAAGAGAAGGATATTCCTTGGTTGGACTCATAGGGAAAGGGCTAGCAAGAACGCAAGGGATTCCCAGTTTTTGTGCTACAAAATAGCCAATTGGGGCGCCAGGATGGTATACGATTAAATTGGAACCTTCACAGGCGTTAAATAAATCTCTTTGCACACCGAGCAAAGCATCGTTAAATTCTTTATTGCTAAGACTTTTGAAGAACTTTAATGGGTTGTCAGCACTCATGGCGTCCTTAAACATTTTACTTGAAACAAATTTGGAAATGTCTCCTTCCACTGGATAGAATTCAAGACCAAAGCTCTTAATAAAATCTCCAAAGTTCTCAAAAGCGGCAATTCGAACAGTGTGACCAGATGCTTTAAGTTTTAGTCCAAGTGCTATATAGGGTTGGGTGTCCCCTCTGGTACCGGTTGTGAGGATGGTAATTAACATAAATTGTTTTGATAGTTGTGTAATTTCGAAAAACTTAAAAGAACATTTTAAAATTTGGGTCATCCGAGACTCGAACTCGGAACCAGCGGATTAAGAGTGCGTGGATCGACGATTCAGACTGGTTCTATTAAGTTCTGTAAAGTTCTCAAATTATAGATTAATTCAGTGTTTTAAAGGAAATCTCATTTTTTAAGATTCTATTTTGTTCTCAAAAAATCTACTAAGTTCTAAACACAATTACACAGGAATTACACATAACGGAATTCCCTTAAACTTCCTTGCTCCGTATAGCCCTCTGCCTTTTTGTTGATTAAGATGGCAAAGAAAAGAAGCAGCTAGAATTGTGAGTAGCAGCTTTTATTTAGTTAACTCTTGAGTATTTGCTGAGTATGCCTTAAACAGCTTATCGCTAACTTTTAATTCAATTATTTTCCAATGACCTTTAAACTTTGTAAGAACCACATCTAAATTCCCCCTGTGTTCTTTTATGTAGAAGGGAACAACTGCTGAATTTTTCTTTGTTACTGTTTTTCCGAGCTTAAATTCTTTATTTTCACGGATCAACAAGCCCTGGAGAAAAGCAAAATCGGATTCAAAATATTTGTTGAAGTCGTTTGCTTGATCATCTTTTGAATTAATTGCTTTTACAAACCCTTCCTCAATTGCCTGTTGAATTCTGGGTTTGTATGCTTCAACCATTGCAATACCTAGATTCTTTCCTGCCTCTTCCCATTCATCCTTTGAGGTCTCCATATTTTTAATAGCTGAGTCTATTAAAGAATTGGAAAGACTAGCAGAAACTTTTCTAATATCTAAATACTGTTCAAATTTTTCTAAATCACCCTCTGTAAATGCTTGAGCTGCTTGATAAACGGAGTATTCGGGTGTTTTAAATGCAAAAAATAGAAAGCATGTAATTACCGCAAAGATGGATGATCCAATCATTATCAGTTTATTTTTTTTCATAATTCTTAGGAGTGAGTATTATTCTTATTGGCTGCAATTAAGAAGTATGAGCAATTAACTAAGTTTCAAAAGAACTGTTTAATGCTCGTCAGACTAAAACTGAAAACTGGTTTTAGTCTAGGGCTTATTGTATAGGACTTTCAGATTAAACAGCCAATCAGAACCTATTAAAGCTTTAAGATCTATCATCTTTTCTAAATCCAAATTTTTATAATTTACTTTCATTGGCTTATTCTTCTATAAATTAAAAGCCCTAAAGTATTGTTTTGATCTTCAGTCAATTAATAATGAAACAGAACTACTATTGCTTGATATTGAAACATTGATAACTAAGTGTTCTGATACAATTTCGCATTAAACTTTATTCTCCAGAAATTAATGCAAGAAATAAACTGGGAAGTCTTTAAAGCAAAATTTGATGACAAGCAAAAGAAGTTTGAATGGCTTTGTTCTGTATTATTTGCAAAAGAATTTAATAATGGAAAGGGTTTATTTAAGTATAAAAATCAAACTGGAATAGAATCAGAACCTATCCAAGTTAATGGTGAGTGGATTGGATTCCAATCAAAATTTCTTGATACAAAAATAGCTGATAATCAAAATGAATTTGAGCTTTCTATAGATAAAGCTAAAAAGAAGAATCCACAATTAACTCAAATTTTATTTTATACAAATCAACCGCTCTCTGAAAGCAGTTCTCCTGGAAAGAAAAAAACAAACGTTGAAATAGCTATTGAAGAATATGCAAAGTTAAAAGGGGTAAAAGTTGAATGGAGAACTAGCGGTTGGTTTGAAACTGATGATGTTTGTCAAGGTCAACAGAATGAATATATTCTCGAATATTTCTTTTCTAATGAAAAAAGTATTGTTGAATTAGATGAAAGTTTAAACAAACATACTGAAAATATTCTGCAAAATATTCATTCTTATATTTCTTGGAAAGATCAACAAATTCAAATCGATAGACAATTAAGTCTCAATGAAATACAACAAACTTTAAACAGCAATTCTTTAGTTATAGTATATGGAGAGGCTGGTGTAGGTAAAACAGCTTTAATTAAAGAGTTACATGATTCTCTAAAGGAAAATTCTAAATTTTACATTTCTAAAGCAATTGAGTTCTTTGATTTGAAGAATGAAAACGAAATTTTCAAACACCATCATAATTTCTCTTTAAGCGAATTTCTAAAAGTATATGAAGACGAACCTACAAAATACTATGTAATAGACTCTGCTGAAAAAATTACCGATTTAGATGAGTTATCAAGAACAACGATGGAATCATTCTTGAGAAAGCTTATTCACAGTGGATGGAAAGTCATTTTGACTACAAGAAAATATTATTTAGAAGATTTAAAAAATATAGTTTTTGATAGTTTGAAGCTTAAATTTACATCAATAAACATTCCAAATTTATCCATAGAGCAGCTCGAAGAAATAACTAATAAGAATAACTTTCAAATACCAAATAATGAACGTCTAAAAACACTTCTCAGAAATCCATTTCATTTAAACGAGTATTTGCAAAGCTATAAAGAGTTAAACCAAAATTTTGATTTAGCAGAATTCAAGAATACATTATGGAAAAAAAGAATATCTGATTCAATCGGATTACCCAGCGATACTGAAAAATGTTTTTTACAAGTTGCAAGAGATAGAGCAAATACAGGTGGATTTACTGTTCAATCTGACTCTGAGAGCAGTGTACTGCTAAAACTTATGGAAGCTGAGATCATACAATATCATCAAGACAGACAAGGTTATTCAATTTCACATGATATTTATGAAGAGTGGGCACTTGAAAGGATTATAGAAGCTGCATTTTTAAATCGAATTAGTTATAAAAATTTCTTTATTGCAATTGGACAAGATCTTCCAATTAGAAGATCTTTCAGAAGTTGGCTCTTGGAAAAACTCATTAGCGATGTTGAAAGTGTAAAAGATTTTATTAAAGAATCAATTATTAGTAATAATGAAATTGAACAATTTTGGAAAGATGAAATTGTAGTATCAGTATTACTGTCCGACTATTCAAAAAGGTTCTTTGAAATATTTGAAAACGAAATTATTGATGATTATCATTTTCGTTCACGAATTATTTTGCTACTACAAACAGCTTGCAAAGAGATTGATGAAGCTTTACTGAATTCGTTGAAAATTAATCATCTTGATAATGCAATAAAGGCTAATTTTCTTAAACCATCTGGAAATGGTTGGAATTGTTTTATTGATTTTGTTCAAAAGCATCAGAAGGAAATAATATTTCATCTGGATGAAATCATTCAAATATTATATGAGTGGAACAGTAAGAACAGGACTGGAGAAACTACCAAGAAAGCAAGTGAAATTGCTTTAGAATATTTTATTCTATTGTCTAATGAGGATTCTTCCTTTGGATACAGCTCTAGAGACAAGAGGCGGGAGAAGCTAATTAGTATTATTCTTAATGGAGCTTCAGAAATTAAAGAGAGTCTTAAATCAATTTTTGATTCGATAATAGAAGAAAAGATTGACAGGCGAGATCCTTTTTTTCAAATTGTCAAAACTATTCTTATATCTCCTTATGAGGGTGTAGAAGTAGTAAAAGTTCTCCCAGAAGAGATCCTAAAATTAG
>JANRMG010000341.1:0-2352 GCA_033761855.1 Candidatus Caenarcanales bacterium | reverse complement strand
GGTAAGGTTGATGCAGAATTTGTTACTCCTGAGCTGACGTTATTAAAGTAAGAATCTTTGAACAGTTTATAAAGCTAATAAACTCATCGTTCAAACTCATTATGCAGAGCTTTTCTTAGCATCTTTATTATAAATGAATTCTCGGCTATTTTTTGTGAAAGCTCTTTTGTTAAAGCTCTAAGGAATAGTAATTTGAACTGTAAAAACCCCAGTGTAAGATGCGGGTGGAAGATTGTTCGGTGTAGCTGGATCTATGAATCCATTGATTATTACATTCGCTCTCCAAGGTAAAGAAAGTATGGCAAGCGAAGACGCAAAAGTAATATTTGTTGCTCTGCCTGATGAATTAAGAGTTCTATTGCCAATTTGCCCTGTAAGATTCACATCAACTTTGTTGGTCAAATATGTCATAGAGACTTTTGTTGGAATTACATCAACATAAACTCTGGATGAGCCAACACACCGACCCGAACTATTGCAATTATTATAGACAGCACCATTAATTATGTAATCTGGCGTTGTTTTATTAACTCTTCCTGGAGTATTAAAACTTACTAAATCACTCAAAGTCATCTCGTAATCAAATTTGCTTGGGCCTAGAGCTGAGTTGTAATAAGTCCCGCCAGCTGTAGAACCATTGATAGAAACTGCAACCATAGGTGGCACGATTATTTGAGCGGATGTTTTTTGAGTCGTAAAAAATATTAGGAAAAAAACAAAAATTCTTAATATGATAGCTTCAGGTTTCATCTTATTCATTGATATTAATTGAATGAAAACTTGTGATTTTTTGAAAGTTTTTTTAGTCCTTTTGCTTTCATTTAACAATTATATAGAAGCAGGTTCAATAGCGCTTGAGGAACAAGCCACTAAAAATGTTTTAAGAGACAAGGATTATAGTTATAAATTTAAATTGTTTGCAAACGAAAGCAAACAATCTTACATGCTTTCTAGTACAGAGCTTATCAACCGCCGGGTAGACCAACTTCGCTATAACATAAGAGTAAAAGGCGCTATTGAGTTTGGCTCTTTACCAGCTGCGCAATCAGCAAGGCTGAGACTTACTCGCGAGCAAATAGAAGCTGTAAATCAAGAAGGTAAAGTTATAAAAATTATTCTGAGAGCTTACGTTGGAGAGCAACCTTTAGGTACTAGTTTTTCCAAACCTATTCTAAATAATTCAACCGAAGCGATTTTTGTGATTGAAGGTTTTATTGAGCCAAGCTCTTTGCAAACAGGATTGGAGCCCGGTGCCTATAATTTTTCGATCGATCCTAGTTTAATTGCTGTTGATTTTCAATTTTAAAGTTTTACATTTTCGGGTATGAAGCCAATAGCGCTTTAAAGTAAATCAGCATGGATGAAGATAGACGAATAAATATATTCGTTGAAAAAACATTGAATCTTCAACTTTCTCATCAATCTTCTGATGAGGCTATTAATTATGTTTGTGAAAAATCTAAATTAAATGAGATTTTTTGTACCCTAAAAGAAAATAGCAGTTTTAAAAATCCTAACTTTTCGGAGCCATCATTAATTTGGGATGATTTCGAGAATGAAAAAAAGACCGAGAAAGAATTCACTCAAGTTCAAGCAATAAATCATAGTCTAGAACTGTCAGAAGATGTTTTAGAACCGGCTCAACAGAATTTAAATCAAGAATCAAGTGTTAATGCAAAGATTGAACCTGAGATTGAAGGTAAAATTCAAAGTTTTGTTTTTGAAATAAATCCTTCTCTTCCAGAGCCTAGTTTAAGAAAAGTATATTCTTCGAAAGAAATAAAAACTAAAAATTCAAATTTAGTTTTATATATTTCTCTTTGTGTCTTGATTTCATCTTTTTTTTCCTTGCTCAACCAAGCACAAATTAATTCTGTAATCAAAGAACAGAAGGTTCAAGCCAATATTTTTACTTCGAAATTGAAAAAGCAGTTCGTTTTGATTCGTGATCTAGCAAGTAAACCCAAAGACTTATCTAAAGTTGAACAAGTTACTCATTCCAAAACACTCCATCAAAAGCTAAAGAACAAAAATTTGGAAAAAAGTTTGCAAAAGAGTTTACAAAAAAATGTACAAAAGACTGCTCAGATGTCCGCGCAAGAGAAAAAATTTGAGCTTTCCTTTTCAGGTGCAACTTCTCCTTTTGCAGAAAAACTGCAAGAGTTGCCGATGCAAAGAATCCAACGTCCAACTTTAGAAAAGAATTCATCGGATGAGCGGGACTTCTCGGAAATAAAAGCAATTGATACTAACGAATACGCTTATCCAATCATTAGTTCCAAAGGTTTAAAAAGTTATACTATTTTTGCTTCTGAAATTATTCAACCAACAAAGTCTCAAGCGCAAAGCGAA
>JANRMG010000340.1:0-6429 GCA_033761855.1 Candidatus Caenarcanales bacterium | reverse complement strand
ATTTATCACCCCACGAAAGTTTAAATTTAATTTAATCCACAAAGACTAAAGCTTAATAAAAAAAACCATGTATTTTGCCTTATTGGTGTTAGATTCTATTAGCTGATTTTAATACAAGAATTTAAATGACTAGAAATATTGCTGTTATCGGAGCCGGGCCTTCTGGAGCAGCTTGTGCAAGAAAGCTTGCACTACAAGGATATAAAGTTACTGTTTTCGGTGATTTAGGTGGCAGAATGCAGTCACAAGAAGTTACACCAAATCTATTTTCAGATACCGGAGCTTCTTTTTTAATAGGCGGTTACAAAGAGACTTTTAAACTAATTAAAGAACTTGGACTAAATGAAGCCCTAAGAAAATTTATTCCAAAGGTAACTTTAAGCGGACCTGATAATAATGGAACTGAAAATTATATTTTAAATGATCCAATCAGTATGTTGAAATTGAATTCAATAACTCCAGCTAACAGGCTCAAAATGCTTTGGATGATTGTAAAGCTAAAAGTCAATGCCATTTTTCATCAAATTGACCCATTCTCTGTAGACTCTCTCATAGCTTTTAATCATAGCTCCAGTATGAAAAATTATTTGCAAGAACATTGTGGAAATGACATTTTTGCAAGATTATTGGGCCCTGCCACCAAGGCATTGACCTTTAGGGACGACCCGATTAGCGTGCCTTTTATTAAAAGCTTATTGCTTATTGCTACTGGAAAATACCAGTATTTAGACGGCGGTATTAACAAACTTTGCGAAAAGATGCTTGATGAAAGCACTTTTGCAGGAGATTTAGGCAAAGGACTTACTCTTGCAAACAAACAAGTTACTAAAGTTTCGACTGCAGGCCAGAAGTATTTGGTTACAGCTTCTGATCAAGGAGAAGTGGAATTCGATGGAGTTGTATTCGCTGTTCCCAACCCTATTGCTAAGCAGATTGCACCCAATTTAATGGATTTTAAAGACGATCATGTCGAATGGTCTCCAAATATTCACGCAATCTTCAGGGTTCCCTCTGCACAAGGAAGAAAAGAGATTGTTTTACCTACAGGAAATGAAAACTCTTCTGGAGTTGCTACTATCCATCATCTTGAAGGTAAATATGGACCAAATGCTGCCGGTTTAGTATCAGTTTATCTAAATGAAGAGAAAAGCAAGGAAATTGCCGGACAAAACCTAAAAGACGAAAAACAAATTGCAAGACTTGTTTGGGAAGCCGCCACAAAGCTTCCCCACAGTGGCTTAAACGGAGATTTACCGGAATCAGTAAAAGTTCTTGGTGTATTTTACAGACCTTTTGCGATGCCTCATTTAGTAGCCGGAAAAGGACTTCAAGCAGTTGAGTTTACAGAGAAACAAAGACAAAGATCTGATGAAGGTAAACCAATACAATTTGTTGGTGATTGGACTAAGGCTTGGATTCCGTCTATTGAGGCAGCTATTAGATCTGGTTTAGAAGGTGCTGAACTGTTAATTAAGGCTTTTGACAATCAAGTTGAAATATCTGCCCCAACCATGAGCCAACAACCCAAAACAATTTCCTTCAGCCAACCTTCTGCTGCCAATTAAACTAATAAGACATTCAAGTATTAAAACTTAGTTCTAACAAAAATGGTCAAAGCTTTTCAAAGCATCTATATTAATGAGAGTTTTTCTGTTTGTAATTTCTATGCCCTGCCCCTCTTGGACTTTGCCGATCACTGTCCAATCCTGGTTTAGACAAGCAGGATCGCAAGTTGCAACGAGTTCATAATCCTCTCCACCGGTAAGAAGCCATTCTTCGGTTTTAACACCAGCTCTCTTGGCACAACCAATCAGCTCCGATGAAAGAGGTAAGCAATTTAAATCAACAACTAATTTAACCTGGCTTTGCTCTGAGATTTGTTGTAAACAATCCAATAAGCCATCGCTTGTGTCCATCATGGAAATTGGTGATTCAGCACTTTGCAACAAAGCAAAACCTTCTACCAGACGAGGGATTGGCTTAAGATGTGCGAGAGTTACTTTAGGAAACTCTTTTTGCAAATTATTGCTTAATGCCCAAAATCCGGCTGCGCTATCCCCAAGTGTTTTTTGAGAAGAAGCAGTTACAGCTATAACATGGCCTGGCCTTGCAAAAGAACGTTTTGCCACTTTGGAATTCTGGCTAACGCCAACAATAGTTCCACATAAATAAATTTTGTCCGAAGCGGTTAAATCGCCCCCCGAAAGCTGGGCACTGTATTTTGTGCAACAATCATAAATTCCTTTTAAAAATTCCTGCAGCCATACGTCAGCCAGAGCAGAAGAAGGTAAAGAAGCCGACAGAAAAAAGTTTTTAGCCAATCCGCCCATTGCTGCAATATCGCTTAAATTAACAGCAACACTCTTCCAACCCAAATAATAAGGTTCAATATTGGGCAAAAAATGGACGCCTTCAACCATAGCATCAGTCGAGACTAAGAGATTTTCTTTAATATCTCCAAAATCTTTACAAAGAGCTTGAAAAGGCAAAACCGCACAATCGTCCCCTATGATATTTTTGGCTGCCTCTCCAAAAGTTTCTTTTATTAAGCTGATTATCTTTTTCTCGCGGTTCATTGATTTTAAATTACCTATCAAGGGGTTAGGGAGGGACTCAAATAGCAGCCAAGACCAATTCAATTGTCGCTTCCGACAAACGCTTCTGAGGAGCAAAAGAGAGCAATCTATTTCTTTTCATTTCTTGTATTTCTTCTCCGGATAAAGGAAGCAGAGAATCCAAAATTTGCATAAACTTTTGCTCAAAATCATTAGAAGAATCAAACTCAATAACTAAATTAGGAATTTTAAGCTGCCTCACCAAATCAGGGATTTTATAAGACTTAGGCCCAATCAAAGTTTGCAAGCCATAAGAAGCCGGCTCCAGAGGGTTGTGTCCGCCAATGTCGGCCCAGGTTCCGCCCAAAAAAGCAAAATCGGCAAGACCATAAAATTTATTTAGCTCACCAAGAGTATCAAGAACTAGAATTTGCCAATCATCACCCCCTAGCCCCCTTGACAGGGGGAATTCTGTTTTGGCTCCTCCTGTCAAGGAGGCGGGGGAGGTGACTGCAGACCTCTTCATAAAGGGCAAACCCAGTTTTTTAATAAGCTCATAGACTTCACCCAGCCTCTCTGGGTGGCGGGGGGCTAAAACTAACCTTATATCCTTTTGCGGGTATTTTTTAAGTGCCTCAAGGTAAGCTTTGCAAACTAAACCCTCTTCATCTTGATGAGTACTGCCTGCAATAAACACGCAAGCGCTCTTCGGGAGATTCAACTCATTTCTTAACTGATTTAAAATACTCTCCGGGGCTGGCTGCATACTATCAAATTTAAGATTACCTAAAACTTTTATTTTGCTTTCTTCAGCTCCAATAGACTTAAACAAATTTTTCTCAAAATCAGTTTGCGCAAAAATAATCTTAAAAGCCTTAAGAACCTGCTTCCAAAGAGGAAAAAGTTTTTTATAACCACTTGCAGACTTTTCGGTTAGGCGTGCATTTACCAAAAAACAAGGAATGCTTCGCTGGCACGATTGAATCAGCAACTCGGGCCAAATCTCGGTTTCGGCAATAATTACCATTTCGGGCTTTATTAGATCTAGCCAGTTCTTAACGGCAAAGTAAAAATCAAAGGGTTTGTAAAAAACAAAAATCTCTTTTTTAAGCCTCAAATTGCCCTTCAAATCTGTAAAGAGCTTCCTCGCTAAATCCTGCCCAGTCTTGGTGCCTGTACTTAAACATAATTGGTATTCAGGGAAAGCCTCCTGGAGCTTATAGACAAACGGCTCAATTGTTTTAACCTCTCCGAAAGAGACAGCATGCAACCAAATATTTTTTTGTTTAGTTTTACTCAAATTATCAAAATCAATAGTTGATTTATTATTAGAGTTTGGCTGCTCGCTCTGTTTGAGCTTACCTAAAAGATCGACAAAATGAGCACCTCTAAGTTGCTTGATAGTCTCGTAATCAATCAAACCAAGCTTTTGATCGAGACCATCTCTCCATTTTTTTGTAAGCAAACATACCGTTGTCACCACCGGAAGGCCCAGGACAAAGACAATAATACTTAAAGTTCTATAGATGAAAAACCAAAACATTTTATTTCAAAAGCTTTTACTGTGTTCAAAAGCAAATGCGCCACCGTCAGAGGGCCTATTCCGCCGGGCACTGGAGTAATTGCAGCAGCCTTTTTAACCGCTTCTTCAAAATCTACATCACCAACTAGCTTCCCAGACTCTAAACGGTTAATTCCAACATCAATAATTACGGCGTCTTCTTTGAGCCAATCAGCCTTAACATAATTTGCTTTTCCAATAGCAGCCACTACAATGTCGGATTCTTTCACCACTTGCTCTAGATAAGCTTGTGGGGTTTTACTGTGGACGGTTGTCACCGTTGCATCAGCGTTAAGCAAAAGTTGCGCTATAGGTTTGCCCACCAAACGAGACCTTCCAAGGACAACTACTTTTTTGCCAGCTGGAGAGATATTATAAGCCTTCAAAAGCCTCATCACACCAAAGGGAGTACAAGGAATTAAATTGGGATGCCCAGCCAGAATCATTCCTAAATTAAAAGGATGTAAACCATCAACGTCTTTTACTGGATTAATTTGCAAAAGCAAAGTCTCAGTGTCCAAACCCTTTGGAAGAGGAAGCTGAACAAGAATTCCATGAACATTTTCGTCTTCATTTAGTTTGCGAATTAAGTCAGTGAGCTCAGCTTGAGTAGTATTTGACGGCAAGTTATGAGAGATTGATTCTATTCCGGCTTCATTAGCGGCTTTTTCTTTGTTACGAACATAAACCTGGCTAGCTGGATTATCTCCTACCAAACAAACTGCAAGGCAAGGCTTTTTACCTGTTTCTTTGATTAGTTGGGCGACTTTACCTTTAAGGCAGGTTCGAAGTTCGTTAGCGACCCTCTTCCCATCAAGGATTATTGCTTGTTTAGTTTGAGTATTGACTTCTGTATTCATTAAGTTTAGTTACCAACTTCTTGCAGAACTTTTGGTTTTTGATTGTTGTTTAGTTTACCAGATTCCAAGGCTTCATCAGATTCAGCGGCATCTTTGAGAGGTTTAACCAATTCAACCGTATTATCAGGTTCTGGATCGCCTAAAATACCTTTTTCTTTGTTAATAAAATTTTGCTTGTAATTTGCAGGAGACAGGCTAGAAGAAGCTTCTGGAACAGAATCTTTAATTTGAACTTTAGTAGTTAAAACTCTAAACAGGCTTTTACGTTTTAAAGAAGATTCAAGACCAGCAGAAATACGGTCTAAACGCTTAATAGTTCTTTTCACCATTGTGGGTGCATCTTCGTTTGGATCATCACTCTGAAGTTTATCTAGAACAATCTTCACCTGCTCAGCTGCTTTAGAAAAGGTTTCCAAATCTTTTTTCACTTCAGCTGGCTCAACCGAAGAACTAATTGCTTCAAGATTAGCAGCTGTTTTACGCAGCGAGGAAATCGTTGACCTCAAT
Organism: Candidatus Caenarcanales bacterium; assembly: GCA_033761855.1. Taxonomy (GTDB): domain Bacteria; phylum Cyanobacteriota; class Vampirovibrionia; order Caenarcaniphilales; family Caenarcanaceae; genus JANRMG01. The sequence continues at coordinate 946 of JANRMG010000340.1, read as the reverse complement.
TCTGCTGAATCGATAGCATCAAGCTTAGAATCGAGCTTGGTAGAAATTGAAGAAATTCTATCAATTGAATTTCTAAGATCATCCGATTTATCACGGAGTAGACTATTTGCTGTTGTAGAAACTTCATTCAACGAACGAGCAGTATTATCTAAATTACCAACGAAACGGTCTATGGTTCCATCTTTAGAAAGAGAACCGAGCTTAACAAGCGGAGAAATCTCGTCCAGAGAACCTTCTACCCCCGTCAAAATACCACGAACTTGCTTCATCAGAAGCTTTAAGTCATCGAGAGCTTCTTCGGCACTAAACAAAAAGTCTTGAAGACCAGGAGCCGTTTGCCCGATGATAGTAGATTTGTTTGGGACTTCGGGAGAGGGGTGAACATTTGGAATTATAAAAATTTGGTATTCAGAGGCAATTGTAGAGCTTGGAATGATTAAGAATCTGTCACCCTCATGAATTTTGACTGTTGGCTCTGTAATTGCAATCTCTGTGACTATACCACCAGAAGTAACCTTAAACTTAGAAACTTTTCCAGCGTTCAAACCAGCGTATTCAACTGGAGAACCGGCAGATAAACCATGAACATTGTCAAATAAAACATTTAAAGTTCTTGTCTTCCGAAAAGGATTACCTTTTATCCAAACAATAAACGCAAGCGAAATAACCAAAAATATGACTACAAGTGCTCCAACTTTAGCTTCTTTATTCATTAGGTAAGGTTTACCAATTTATTTGACAAGCAGATTTAATAAGTATAGCAATTACCAAAAACAATGAGTCAATTGAGTAATGCCTTACTGTCTTGACCTTGACCCGATAAAGCAGACAAAAAGTTAAGAGATATTCATGAGCAGTTCGAACTGAACTGGAGAGAGATAATTAAGGCTCGAATGCCTTCTCGCCCGGTTATAGAACATCTCAATGTACTCAAATATACCCGATT
>JANRMG010000339.1:0-9545 GCA_033761855.1 Candidatus Caenarcanales bacterium | reverse complement strand
CCTAATCCTCGATCTAAGCAATCTTAGTTTTGGGAGAGACCTTCCTTTTTTGCAATATGTCAAACACGCACCATTAGTTATTAACTAATACATAAACAGAATCATTAAATGCTTTTAGTTTTGTAGTTAATTTGTCTCCATCAACTATGTTTTCTATATACTTGGCTAAAGGCTCCAAATAAGCAATAGTCATATGAGACAGTTCAATTGATTCACTATTCCTCTTAACTAAGTCACAAGACTGCGATAAAACTATCCCATAATCGATTAAATCTAAACTTATTTCTGGATAGAATTTTAAAAGATTGGTTCTCAAATCATCAGATATACAAAATATAGCTCCTTGTTTAAGAGCTATAACATTAGTAACAACCTTTGTTTGCATCAGCTCTGATTAATTGACTCAAGTATAGATTGTTTAATGTCTTCTTTATCTTTTTCTGTTAGTTGAAAGTTTTTTTGAGACAACTGTTTTAAAACTTCAGACGCTTTCTCAAGCTTTTCTCTCAAAACCACTTTCTCTTCTTCAGAGGCTTCAATATTATCTAAATTAATTTCAATTACATTTTCCATAATTTCAATCTCTTTATCTTTTATTCCATAAAATAAGATTACTATATTTTTATTAAGGGAAAGTCTTTAAATAGTCAAGAAATTATTCCATGAAACCAATCACCATCGCCATCACTGGAGCCAGCGGATCAATTTATGGATTTAGAACCCTTGAGTTTTTGCTCTCTCAGGGTTATACGGTAGATTTAGTTTTTTCTGAGACGGCTATTAAAGTTGTACAACTTGAATTGGGGCTGAATTTGTGCGTGGACTCCCCGACAAAAAATAAGCAGGAAATCCAAACTTATCTCCAAAACAAGAATATAGGCTTTGATTGCAAAAATTTAAATATTTGGTCTGCCGATAACTTAGCCGCTTCGGTTTCAAGTGGCTCTTACCAGAGCGAAGGAATGATAATAATTCCTTGCAGTATGGGAGCGTTAGGCCGCATTGCCAATGGAACTTCAGAGGATTTAGTTTCGCGTTGTGCCGATGTATGCCTTAAGGAAAGAAAAAAGTTAGTTATAGTTCCTCGCGAAACGCCCTTCAGCAACATTCATTTAGAAAACATGCTTAAGCTTTCAAAGGCTGGTGCAATTTTGGTGCCTGCTATGCCGGCTTTTTATCATTCTCCCCAAACAATAGATGATTTGGTGAACTTTGTGGTTGGTAAAACTTTGGATGTATTTGGCTTAGACAACGAACTTTTTAAAAGATGGATGTCAAAAGAGAAATAAATTAAAGAAACATAAGAAAAATCAATAGCAAAACATTGAATTTAATATTGTTTTAATAATTCAAATGTCTTACTATTTTTAATTTATATAAATTTAGTTTCCATATTAATTTATTGCAAAAAGTTTCAGCTACTGATTACCCTAAGCAAATAGTTGTTGAACCCCGCTCAATCAAAAGGGCATCAAGACAACCAGATTCTGAGCCTGCAGAGAATTATACAAAAACACCAATTACTAAAAGTATAGATCTTGAAAACGCGCACAGACAGTTCTTGCACGAAGTTTGCTTTAGTTGGCTACCGAAATTTGTAACACTTTTTTTAACTCGAACACTTGGGAATTCGCTCTTTGTGGTTAAAGCCCCAGGACAGATTAACCAAAACAATAGCCAAGCAAATGCTTCACAGGATCAGTCAAAACGAAAAATGAGCTTTAAACCGATTTGGGATGAGCTTTTTATCGAAGCTGGCGAAGGCCTTACAGTCTACTATTTGGTGGTTTTACTTGGCTCTTTGCTTGCCAAAACCTTTAGCAAACAGCTTGGTGTACCGAACTATGAATTAGCTGGAATGACTTATAGACAGCTGAAACAGAGCATTAATAAAGAATTAGAATTTTGATTCAAGAATAAATAAAAAATATTTTTATCTAAAGAATTTTTTGACAACACTACCAGATTGAAGTTTCTATCAGTTTTAGGCGCAACAGGCTTTGGGATTTTTGAGCAATTTTGCCTACCATTTAACCGCAACTTGCTTTCGGTGGCTTTTCTTAATACAGGTAGTTTTTTTGAGATCTCTGGACTGCCAGAAATGAACACTAAGGCCGAGAGTGAAAGACAAAAAGAATATGTAAAGGAACGCTCTTTGCAATTTATAAAATGGGCAAGTCTTGCTTTCGCAGGTTTTATTGGAGCCCTTGGGATGAGCGTATTCAGAGGCAGGGCCAGCAAACTTGAAAATCCAAAATACATGGATAAAATCCTCCGAAATTTAGATTTCGAGAACTTCTTTGGCTTCTCGCGGTTAATCTTCTTTTTGACGCTTGGCACCGATTGGTTTTCTTACACTCTTGCCTCACGCAAAGACTTAAAGACTGGCAAGAATCCAGAGCTTTGGGAGGTCGTTCGCAGAGCCTGCCTTTGGGTTTTACCTTGTGCTTTTTTCCTTAAAGAACAAATGGTGAATCTCTGCACTTGGTTTATTGGTAAAAAATACGGCGTAAAAGAGATCCTCACTCCCATTAAAGAAATGCTTAAGATGAACCAACCGCTCGATTTTAACCGGGTGCATTTATCTCGCATAGATAATCTTCCCGAAGTACAAAAACTTGGCCCCAAAGAGATAGAGGGCTTACACAAACAAATGAAGCATGCCAAAAATATTTACGTTTATGCTATTGCTCTTTCAGTGGGGATTGGCGTTAATATTCTTAATTTCTTTAAAACACGCAATGCTTTTGAAAGCGTCAACAGTGTAGGTCACCAAGCGGTACCACTTATTCCCCAGATGAGCGGATTGACGGTCAGCAAATATCTTTCGGGTTTGCAAAATAGCGAGGACAGCAACGAAGACTAAGAATTTGTACTTTGAGTCGAAGAATTTTGTTGAGAGGTTAATCCTGCGGCATTAGATGGTGAACCAGATGGATTCTGCAAAGAAGCTAAAGATGATTGTATAGCGTTTTGGGCATTATAGTACTGCACCAAAGCAAAACCAGAAACCCCAGCTGCAACAGCCGATAAAGAACCCGCTACGATTTTAAAGATATCTGGTTTTTGGTCTTTTGGCTTCTGAGTGGATTGCGAAATTGGTTGGTTAATAGTGTTTGAGGCTTGAACGCTGCTTGTAGTTTGAGAAGATTCGGGTTTATCATTTTGAGATACCACATCAATAACAACCTCTTCAGAAGATATTGCAGGCTTATCATCGAGATCAGGAACTAAAGTAGATTGAGGTTCTATCACATGCCCTGAAGTGGATTCTATTGTTGGTAATAAAGATTGAAGCAGTTGTTGACTTTGCTGAGGTTGTGAAACCGGCTTAAGATGAAGCATTTGACTCAAGACATCTTCAATTCTGGCTTTTAAAGCTGATTCTTGTTGCATTGTCAGGTCATGTCCTTCTCCAGCGTTGATAGATTGAGGATCCAAAGACCCCGAAGCATAAATTATGCGCATTAAATTATCTAAGAATTTTCCATCTGGATTCTCGATTCCATGTTGGCGTAGAAATTGAAGAACATAAGTTTGCAAATTAAATCGTTCTATAGGGCCTTGAACTGTATGAACTAATGGATCTCCTCCTGAAGAAAAAGAATTATCAATTTTAGGATTTGAAACATTTTTTTGTTGTGTGAACTTTCCAAACCAATGAGCTACATCAATCCAAAACCTCCAAAGGCTTACCCGCCAATCGATTATGGTTGGTCCATCTGGCTCATTAAAAGCAGCCCTAGCACGAGGAAACTCTTCCCTCCAATCTTTTGTGGTAACCTCAGAAACAATTTCTGGTGTTATCGCTAACTCTGTTGGCTCCTCTGCTGGAGCTAAAAGTAAAATAGGCTGTTCGAGAGGAATGACGGGTGATTCTGTTTTTACAACAAGGTTTTCGCCTTCAGACCAAGGATCACCAAATAACCAATCTTCTCTTTGTTGCGGAGACAACGATTGGTTTAACCGGGCAAGGTCTGATAATTTAGACAAGAATCCTGATAAATTAAAAGTATCAGTAAGCTGATTCAACTGATTGATGCTTTCTTCTATTTGAGATTCAATTGTTTCTATTCTTGAGCTAGAGGGTTTCTTTTGGGAATTTTCAGGATTATCTAAAAACCCACCATTATTTCTTCTACCAAACGAGGTTTCCATTTTTGAAAGAGTTTTTTTATTTAACAAATCTTGTAACAGCAAATATCTTTTTTTTTCTTTCAAAAACTCGATTCTTTTCTTTAATTCTTCGGCTTTTTGTTTGGTTAAGACTCTATCTAAATAATCCAGATCAGGTTTTTCAAGTTTAATTTTTGGTAGAGACTTTTCTGATGCATCAAGTAAGTGTTTAAGAGATTCAATTTGTTTTTTAAGTTCTTCCAAAATTAAATTTTTGTTTCTTAAAATATCTCTTCTAAATTTAGTTAAAAAGGAAGTCCACATAACTGCTTCTTGAGAATCAGTTAGAATCGAAGCTTTTTTATCACCTTCAATAATTTTTATAAACGAAAAAATACTTTGAGCAATATTTAAGCTCTCTGGAACGGAAAAGTCATCATTTGTTAATTGACTTAATGAACTATAAATTTCTTTTGCTTTTCTAAAATCACCAAGAAAAGCTTCGGCTATAAATTTTGCAATCAAAGCATCTGTTTCTGAAGACTCAAAAGAGAAATTACTAAAAATGCTTAAATCCTTGAGTTTGACTAGGAAATCAACAAGCTTTGGAATCTCTTCTCTCGTTAATCTTTGAACTTCAGGCTTGTATAATCTGGAAAATTCAATTTGAAGTCTGAGCAGCTCAACGTCAGTTCCAGTAATCCCGTTGTCTGCTATCCATTGAAGAGCCTCTTCATATTTTCCATCTTTTAATAAATCTCTAGGCCTTTCCAAAAAGAATAAATCGTTAATTGCAATTGTTTTTCTAGGTTGAAAAACTCTAATAGAAGATGTTTGTTTTGCAATACCAGATTTAAATCTCTTGCCAGAAGAAGACTTTGACCCTTGGATAGAATAGCTTTGTAAAATTCCAGATATAAACATGGAAAATAATTAAATCTAAATAACTTGTTGAATCTTATAAAAAATAAATAATTACCCAAATAATAGGTACAAGATGTATCTGTAAATCATATTTAATCTGGATTTAACCAATCATAACCAGCCCAAACCCTTATGTCAATTCAGGTTTGTTAACAGTTTTAAAACTGCCATCCAAAAAGGACTGCAAGATTAAAGAGGCAGCCATTTGGTCTTCCAACTCAGCGATCCGCTCCGGTTTATGTCCTTGTTCTTTTAAAATTTCTCGGGCGTCCCAACTAGTAAGTCTTTCATCCTGAAAATAAACCGCAAGACCACAAAGTTTTTGCAGCTTTTGAGCAAAGGCTTTGGTTTCTTTTTCTGCTTTACCGCTCTTACTCTTGGGCAAACCCACCACAAGACCCAAAAGAGTTGGATAAGTCTGTTTGAGTGAGTTTAACTCTTTAACCAAAGATGCCTTCGGAACAGTTTTGAGGGCACGGGCAATTATGCCTGTCTCGTCTGAGATGGCTATTCCAACTTTTTTCTTTCCCAGATCCAGGCCCAAATAGCGGCCTTTTAATAATTCTTCCAAATTAAACCTTGCATGAGTTTAGCTGTTTGAATCATTTTAATTGGAAACTAATCTAAAAAGATTTAAGATGTTAGAAACTGATATCAAGCTTTCTCCTGTAAGTGAAAAACTTCTCTTTCTAGCTCCCCCTGTCAAGGGGGCTGGGGGGGTGATTCCAAAGGAAAGGTACAACAATTCTACACAATGAACAAAAAGAACTCCAAGAAAGAAGCCTCCAACCAAAGCACAAAACTCTGGGCCGGCCGCTCGAGTCAGCCAACCGAAGAAATTTTAGACATTTTCAATTCAAGTTTTAGCTTCGATTATCGCTTGTGGAGAGAGGACATCCAGGGAAGTAAAGCTCATGCCGAAATGCTTGCCAAAGTTGGTGTTATTTCCAAAGAGGACTTTAAGCAAATCCTAGAGGGCTTAGACAAAATTGCCAAAGAAATAGAAACCGACGAAAAAGCCTGGTACGAAAAAAATAAAGGCCAAGAAGATATTCATATGGCCATCGAGAGCCAACTTACAGAGTTGATAGGTGAGCCCGCCCGAAGATTGCACACAGGCCGCAGCCGCAACGACCAAGTGGCAACCGATATTCGTCTTTGGTTAAGAAAAGAAAATCACATAACCCGACAACATATTCTGGAGCTCTTAAAAACCCTGATTACTCTTGCAGAAAGAGATGCAGAGCAGATCCTACCTGGCTACACCCATTTACAAAGAGCTCAACCAATTTCGCTGGGTCACCATTGGATGGCCCACTTCGAAAGATTTAAAAGAGATTTGCAAAGATTTGCCGAAATCAGCGTCAGAGTCAACATTAATCCGCTCGGTTCTGGAGCCTTGGCCGGGACAACTTACCCGCTTGACCGTGAATTTACTACCAAAAAACTTGGCTTCGCTTCGGCCACCCAAAACAGCTTAGATGCCGTAAGCGACCGTGATTTTATTGCTGAGCACCAATTTGCTTCTTCGCTTTTAATGGTGCATTTAAGCCAACTTTCGGAAGAGCTTATTTTGTGGTCAAGTGACGAGTTTTCTTTTATAAAACTGGATGACCGCTTTGCAACAGGCTCAAGCATGATGCCTCAAAAGAAAAACCCCGACGTGCCGGAGCTCATCCGAGGCAAATCCGGACGAGTGATTGGAAACCTCCAGGCAATTTTGGTTACGCTTAAAGGGCTTCCCTTGGCCTACAACAAAGACCTACAGGAAGACAAAGAGGGCCTCTTCGATACTTGCAGCAATCTAAAAATTTGCTTGCAAATTATGAGTGCCTTCTTAGAATCAATCAAAATCAACTCACAAAGAATGACTGAAGCGGCCATTAAAGGCTTTATGAACGCAACTGATGCGGCCGATTATTTGGTGAAAAAGAACATTCCTTTTCGTGAGGCATACAAAGCGGTGGGCGGAGCAGTTAAGTTTTGCATAGAAAACGAAAAACTTTTGCAGGACCTCACTGTTACTGAATGGAAGAGCTTCCACAAGAATTTTGATGAAGACCTAAACGAGGCCATAAAAATACAAAATTGCTTAGAAAACCGCAAAACTTTGGGCGGCACATCTCCAACTAAAGTACGAGAGGGAATCCCTAGTGCAAGGGCATACATTAATTATCTTCAACAAATTTTAGATGATGAAAGGAAACCTGAGACATGAAAGCTATGATTCTTGCAGCGGGCGTTGGCTCTCGATTGGCACCTATTACCGATCATACGCCTAAGCCACTTGTTCCCGTTCTTGGGAAGCCCGTTATTACAAGAATCTTAGAACTCTTAAGAGCAAACGGTTTCACTCAATTCATCGCCAATACTCACTATCTCGGCGATAAAATCCAAAAGGTTTATTCCGAAGAAATTACCATCCGCCACGAAGAAACCCTCTCGGGCGTAGCTGGTGGAATTCGTGCCTGCAAAGACTTTTTGCAAAAAGGGAACGAAACCATTGCCATCATCATGGGCGATGCGCTTACCGATATTGACTTCTCCGAGATGCTGGTTCAGCACAGAGCTTCAGGAGCCTTAGCCACCATGGCCATCAAGCAAGTTCCAGACACCTCTCAGTTTGGCGTTGTTTGCTTCGACGATGATAATCGCGTTACCAGCTTCCAGGAAAAACCAAAACCCGCAGAAGCGCTTAGTAATTGGGCGAACACTGGTGTTTATATCTTTGAATCCCAGGTTCTGGATTATATTCCCTCTGAGGAAGAAGCTCCCGTCTACGACGTCGCTAAAAATTTATTTCCAGATTTATTGAAAAAAGACATTCACATGAATGTTTATAAAACTAACGCCTATTGGGCAGATTTAGGAACACACGCTCAGTATCGCCAAACCCTTTTCGATTGCCTCAATGGAGTCATTAAAGTCGATGTTGAAGGTCAAAAATATTCTTGGGGTTATTTGGGCCAAGACTCCGAAATGAGCGCTGGCTGCTTTGTAAAAGGCAAGGCCTTTATTGGCAAAAACTGTAAGCTTGGACAATCAATCCTAAAGGGCAATGTCGTCATCGAAGACAATTGTGTAATTGAAGATAACGTTGTTCTTGAGGATTGTTTGGTACTTTCCGGCTCAGTTATAAAAAGCGGAAGTATTGTTCAGGATAAAAATATTGCTCCTGACAAGATTGAAGAACCAAGCACAGAGACAGTTTACAAAAACGTCAAAACTGATTCTTCTCTTTTCGAGCTTTTCAAGAAGGCTTCCGAGAAAGTGAATTTCTTTAAGTCTTAGGTTTTGTTTCCTTTTTCCTGGCTCTTCTCCACTTTTGGGAGAAGGATGTAAAACACTCTGTCATTATTTTCAGATCCTGAACTTGTTTCAGGATCTGAAAATATTAATTCTTGCAAATCAACGAGTGAATAGATTCCGAGACAAGCTCAGAATGACGTTATTGTTAAGTTTTTGAAACAAATTAGAGAGTTTAAAATCCAAAAGGCTTAAGGCTCTAGACCTTCCAAAAGATGATCATTCCACCTTTTGCGGCGAACTTACAATAATAGTCTTGGGAACACTTCCCTGGAAAAGCTCGAAGGAATCAAAGAACTGAGCAGCTTTTTTGCTGTGCAAAGCTTTTTTGTTATTGGAAGTTAAACACAGAATAAAGGCATAGGGACGGTTAACTACTAAATATTCTCTGGCAAAAAGGTTGTCAGTAACCGATTCAATCTCGATTTCACGAGTTGATAAATAACTAGTTTGATTGTTCGTGGTTTCTTTTTTTAAAGTCCCTTGGAGCCTGCTAACCTCTCCGCGGGTTAAATCATCCAAAATTGTTGGAACTGTTTTTGCCTGGAAGTTTTGCTCTGGAAGCCTAATATAACCAATTTCGTAAGTTCCTTGCCCCTCTGATGACTGGTAGCGATAGTAAGGCGCAGTGGTTGTCTGCATGGTTGTTGGGTCAGTAACTTCTTGTAGAATTTTATCTGGTGGATAATTCAAAGCCTCAGGAATTACAACTTTAAAAAGCCCTGGTTCAAGGAGTTCAACGTTGTTTTGCTTACCTGCACCATCTTTACGCCCTTTAAGAATTTCTTTGTCTTCGCTTGCAATCGCCGACTTGGGCGATTTAACTTGTCCGCGTACATTCACCAAAAATATAAAGGTCAAAAATAAAAAGACCCCAACGGCTACCAACGAGAGATTATTTTGAGAGGAAAAACCCACTAATTTATGCTTTCTTTAAAAATTTATTTATTTTTAATTTTGCTATTTTAAAGCTAATTTCTATTTTACTCAAAAAATCACATACTCACTTGCATACTTACTAGCCAGAATTAAAGAGCGTAACGACCAACTAAATATTTCTTTTAAATAAACTATTTACAGAAAAAAGAAAAATGATATTATTTGTCTTTGCTTTAATAACGCAATAAGCGTTCTTAAGTTTATTCCTGGGTAGCTCAGTGGTAGAGCGGGCGGCTGTTAACCGCTTGGTCGGGGGTTCA
>JANRMG010000338.1:0-18521 GCA_033761855.1 Candidatus Caenarcanales bacterium | reverse complement strand
CATATTTTGCATTTGTATCTTTGCTTCCCCTTGAGAAAGCCGTTTTTCACTGTTTCTTCACTCTGGCATTTTGGACAGTTTGGATTTTCCATTCTTTGTTCCTCCTGTCTTATTATAATCTATTCTCCTTGGACATTCTCTCGAAGTTAATCTTTCAAATTCTTCAGCTTTAATAGTTCCAGAAGAAATAGATACAGAGAACTTTAAGACTTTATCCAATTATTTATTCCAACAGCCTTTTCAATGGAAAGACATTGGTACCATACAAAATCCAGATAAAATCCATACCTTCGAACACAATGACTTAATGAGAATTACAGTTGCCTTGTTAAACTATTCAAACTTTAATGTTCAAGCTGAATTACTCAAGGCTCAAGCTGCTTTAGATGAAATTAGTGATTTGAGAACTAAATATAATATTCGAGTGATCGATGGAGTGGGGGATCAGCTGTTAAATGAGATTGCACCTTTAATTCAAATTAGATTAAAAGGTTTCAACCACCAAGTGGAAATTGATCAAAGACATATAGAATTAAAAGCAAAGTTTGAAGCATTTAAAGAACAATTTGGGAAATGAATCTATTAATAAAATTCAACTTCTAACAAACTTCAACTTTTAACCATCAGGGAAAACTACGGTAAAAATCCCCTCTTTTACCAAAAGCTAAAAGACGCACTGTTTCACCCACAAGCTGAAAACCCAAACGAAAATCACCAATTCTAATTCTGTAAAACTCTGAGTTTCCTTTCATTGCCTTTAAATTGGGAATTCTCTCTAAAGAAAAACTCTCTTCAAGTAAATCTAAAACAGAATTTAATCTTTTAAGCAAGTTTTTATCTTTATACCTTCTTACATCCTTTTCAAATGAGTCAGTCAGTTCAAGTTTCATGCTGATTTTAAATAGTTTCTTAAATCTTTAGCCTCGTTTTCAGACAGAGCTTTGCTTGTCTTAGCTCTCTTCTGAAGCAACTCAAAGAACTCTTCGTCTTCTATTTCTTGCTTTATAGATTGAAGGAATCTTTCTTGGCTTGGACGCTCCAAAGAATGAAAAGCCATAATCATGACTTCTACCTGAACATCAATTCCATCTTTTTCTTCAGGTATGCTCATTTTTTATTTTTCTAAAAGTATATTTTCATTTTACCCGATTCCTTTGAATCAATTGTTGTGGCTTCCTTCCCTAAAAATTAACTCCCAAAATTAAACACTAAAGTTGACCCTAACCCCCAATAAATCGTAGTATTGATAGGTACAGTATTAATAAATTAATTTAAATGGCAATATCAAAGCAAGAAATTAAAGCAGTAGCAGACTTGGCCCGCCTGGAGCTCTCGGAACAGGATCTAGATAAATACACCTCTGAACTCGACAAAATCTTAACTTATATCCAAAGTCTAGAGAAAGTGGACACCAAAGGGGTTGAGCCTCTGGTTCATGCTGATGACAGTAAAGATGGCGGAGCCCAAACGCCAACCCGCTCCGATATAGAGTATTCTGAACAGGCTTCCGGTGAATGGATTAATGAGTTTAGAGAGGACTTCCCTAAAATAGCTCCTCAAACCGAAGGCCGCTTCTTTAAGGTTCCCCAGATGGGCAAGTAGTATAAGACCTCTCCCTCTGCCCCCTCTCCTAAATTAGGAGAGGGGAGGGAGCATCGTTAGATGCGGAAGGGGTGAGGTTTGTCACAAAAAAGATAAAATAATAAATTATGACAAACAAAAATCAAGCAAATATAAATCACAAAGGCCCTAAATACGTCTTCATTACCGGAGGAGTGGTGAGCAGCCTTGGCAAAGGAATTCTTGCTTCCTCTCTTGGATTGCTGCTGAAGGCCAAAGGTTTTAAAGTAACCATTCAAAAGCTAGACCCCTACCTCAACGTTGACCCAGGCACCATGAGCCCCTATCAGCACGGAGAGGTTTATGTCACCGAAGACGGGGCCGAAACAGACCTTGACTTGGGCCACTATGAGCGCTTTACCGACAGCAACCTGCTAAAGATTAATAATGTTACTGCCGGACAAATTTATTCTTCGGTTATCAATAAAGAACGTAAAGGGGAATACCTTGGAGGCACAGTCCAGATGGTTCCTCACGTTTCCAACCAAATTAAGGCTAAAATCTTTGAAGCTGCCTATGCAACTGAATCCGAGATTGTAATCGTTGAAGTTGGCGGAACAGTGGGTGACATCGAAAGCTTGATTTTCCTTGAATCCATCCGTCAAATCCGCAAAGACGTTGGGCCAAATAATGTTGCTTATATCCATGTAACGCTGATTCCCAACCTTAAGGCAACCAATGAGCTGAAAACCAAACCGACGCAGCACTCAGTGGAAGAGCTGAGAGGCAAGGGTATTAATCCAGACATCGTTGTTTGCCGCACCGAAAGAGCGCTTTCAAAATCAATAAGAGAAAAGATCTCTATGTTTGTAGACGTTGATTTGGACAGTGTTATCGAATGCCGCGATGTACGCTCCATTTACGAAGTTCCTCTACATCTTGAAGAACAAAAGCTTACCGAGAGAGTTTTGAATCGTTTGCATCTTGAGGATAAGCCTTCGGATTTGAGCGAGTGGCAAAAAGTTGTTGAGAGAATTAAAAATCCAAGCCGCAAGGTTAAAGTTGGAATTGTCGGCAAATATACTAAGCTAAGCGATGCTTACATAAGCGTAATTGAAGCTCTAAGGCATGCTGCCGCCGTGGAAAATGCCGAAGTAGACTTACACTGGATTCTTTCGGATGATTTGGAACCGCAAAGCAAAAAGGCTTCTTACGAAGATCTTTTGGGCGGTCTGGATGGAATTTTAGTTCCGGGAGGCTTTGGAGATAGAGGAGTAGAGGGTAAGATTGCAGCCATCCAGTATGCCAGAGAAAACAAAATTCCCTTTTTGGGGCTTTGTTTGGGTATGCAATGTGCGGTTATAGAATTTGCCCGCAATGTTGCTGGGCTCTCGAACGCTAACAGTACAGAATTTGCAAATGACACACCTTACCCTGTAATTGACTTTCTGCCCGGACAGACGGATTCGACCGATAAAGGCGGAACAATGAGGCTGGGTAGCTACCCTTGTCAGCTCGATGAGAAGAGCCTTTCCTATGAAGCTTACCGTTCAGCAGTAATTAACGAAAGACACCGCCACCGTTATGAGTTTAATAATCTTTATGAAAGCAAACTTCAGGAGGCTGGTTTAGTAATTTCTGGCCGTTCACCAGATCACAAGTTGGTTGAGATCGTTGAATTGCCTCGTGGCGAGCACCCTTTCTTTGTGGGGACACAGTTTCACCCGGAATATAAATCAAGACCTCAGAGCGTTCATCCACTCTTTTTGGGCTTTATTAGGGCTTCTGCGAATAAGTTGGCTTTAGTTTAAGGGATTGTAATCTCCCCCACCCCCTCTCCTAAAGGAGAAGGGCGAAAGAATTGTTTTATTTCTTACTCCATCCCCCTTGACAATGGGAACTTCAATGATCTTTTTCTTAGCTCCTCCTGTCAAGGAGGCGGGGGAGGTGACTAAGCCAAAACCCCTTGAGCAGAAGCAAGAGAATCTTTCAATTGTTTCTCTCCAACCTTTGCATCATCGGATAAATGTTCGGGTTGTTTGGAAATTTTAAAGTGGTCAAAGTGGTCGCTGCTACCGGTTGAAAAATAAACTTCCATAGGCCATTGTCCGTTGGGATCAATTTGGTCAAAAGAGCTATTGCCTAAATAAATTAATCCAACTTTTTCACCAGCATTGAATTCAAAATTCTTTTCTCCGCCATTTCCACCGTCAAATCTGGCTTTTGTTCTAACATCCGATACAATCACTCGTCCTTCTTTAGAGTTGCTCTTGGCACGGCGCACCGCTTCACGCTTAAATTGATCGGAATTTTTGTCCAAATATTCCATTCCTTTTAAACTAAAAGCAGCAACTTCCCCTTTATAGGAGCCTCTATCCAAGAGATAATCTGCTTCCACTTTACCATTTCCAGCAACCCGGAAAATACCAGCAGCTTCTTTTATTAAACCCTTTGTTCTGAATATTGTGTCATCAAAATCCTTGTCTCCACCTTTGTGAAGGTCTTCTAGGAATAAATAATTTTGCTCGTTTTCGTTCGGATTATGATTATTGGGCGTTTTGTTATAAGTAATGTCTACTTCTACCGATGTCTGCTTTGCTTGCTGTTTTTCACATCCACAATTTGCAGATTTTGAATTATTTGTATTGTAACTAGAGTGATTGGGAAAGTAATTTGAATAGTCTAGGCCACTTCCATATCCATAGCCATACTCGTAGCCACTCCCGCTATTTATTGAATCCATAGGTGAGTAGGCATAATCATCATGTCTCCTTTGAAAAGGCCCATTATTACAATGATTAAAATAGTTGTTTTGGTTGCCTAAATAAGCATTTCTGTAATCAACCATTGGAAAAGGAAGATAAGAAATGCTGTTAGAACTAATGTTAAGGCTATTTGCGTTTGAATATGAAATCATGTTGATTATGTCCTTTGCTTGAATCTTGCAAAGGAATGGTTAAATCCATATTTAAACCAGTTTTACTTTAGGGCTATTACTTGAGTTTGAAGTAATAATCCCCCACACCCACCATTAAAAGCTAAATAACAAAAAGGAGGCGCCCCCTTTAATAAAGGGGGCCAAGAATCCATCTTTGATTTCACGGATTCTTTTTGTTCGAGAGGGGATTACAAACTTAAACCAAAGCAGCCTCAAGAATTGTAATTTGAACGGCTGGGTCTTGTTTAATAAGCTTGAATTCATCAGAGATGATTTTTTCAAGCTTGGCTTTAACTTCATCCAAATTACTTTTATTGGCTTCTTGGTTGAAATAAGTAATAGTTTGCTCTTTGATCTTCTGAGCGAACTCTCGGCTTTCTTCAACATCAGAGAAGACAATTCCCTTGAATAAGACGTCTGGGCCGGTGAGAATTTTATCGTTGTGAATTGCAAAAATTAAATTTACAATCCCAGATTTAGACAAAAGCTCGCGATCCTTCACCAGTTCTTTATCCACAGTGCCCTGCCTCGAGCTGTCCACCATTACTATTCCAGCGGGAACCTCTCCGACAACTGCAGCTCCTTCGGAGGAAATCTGAAGAACATCTCCATTTTCCATAATAAATATGTTTTCAGGAGACATTCCACAAACTTCTTCGGCTAGCTTTCCGTGTTTAACAAGCATTCTGTACTCTCCGTGAGCGGGCATAAAGAATTTTGGCTTGATTAAGTTAAGCAAAATTTTCTGCTCTTCTTGGCTGCAGTGCCCAGAAACGTGAACACCGGCTTCACGACCATAAACCACTTCAGCACCACGTGCAAAGAGAGCATTAATCGTGGCAGCCACGGAACGCTCGTTACCAGGGATTGGAGTTGCACTAATAATAACTGTGTCACCCGGGATGATTGAGATTTGGCGGTGAGAGCCGTTAGAGATTCTAGTCAAAGCGGAGAGCGGTTCCCCTTGGCTTCCAGTGGTAAGAATGACCACTTTGTTTAACGGATAGTTGGAAACTTCTTCGGCTCTAATCAAAAGCCCGTCTGGGAAGTTCATATAACCCAATTGACGAGAAACCAAAGCAATATTCAACATGGAACGGCCAAGGATTACAACCTTTTTTCCGTACTTTTGGGCTATCTCCATGATTTGCTTAATACGGTGAACCTGCGAAGCAAAGGTCGTAATAATGATTCTCTTGCTTGCCTTTACAAAAACTTCTTCAATCTTAGGATAAACAGCTTTCTCCGAAGGAGTGAATCCAGCGCGCTCAGCGTTGGTCGAATCAGAAATTAAAAGTTGTACACCCTTGGCTCCAGCTTCTGCCAGAGGGGCAATGTCAAAATGCTCGCCGTCTACTGGTGTGTGGTCAAACTTAAAGTCACCCGAGTGAACTATTCTGCCCGCAGGGCTTTGTATGACCAAAGAGAATGAATCTGGAATAGAGTGATTATTACGTAACCAAGTAACAGCAAAAGGCCCGAGTTGAACAGTCTCACGAGGTTTTGTTCTTTTGATTACGGATTTAGAAAGCAAACCAGCTTCTTTTAGTTTACCCTCAAGGAGACCAACAGCAAGAGGAGGACCATACATAATTGGAATGTTAATGCTTCTGAGCATATTCACGATTCCGCCGATGTGATCTTCGTGTCCGTGGGTAATAATCATCCCAGCGATTTTGTCTTGGTTTTCAATAAGGTAAGTGAGTTCAGGGAAAACCAAATCAACACCGTGCATGTCTTCGGATGGGAAAGCCAATCCGCCGTCAATAAGAATAATTTTATCGTTGCATGAGAGAACCCAAGTGTTCTTACCAATTTCGCAAAGCCCGCCCATGGCTATAACCTGTACTTTGGCTTTTGGATCGAAGGGAATGAGGTCGGGGATTATATCGGTGCTTGCTTTAAGATTTGAATTATTAGCTGGCTGAGTAGGCTCGTTGTCTGAGACTCTTCTGATAATGGTTTTAGGCAATTTCTGATTCATGAAATAAATTATTCTCCTGGAAAACTAAAAGTTAAACTAAATAAAAAAGTAAAAATTAACGTTATGACGCCTACTAATCTTTGTGAGCAACTATCTCGTTGAGAAGTTTATTCAAAGTGTTTCGGACTTCTTCTGCCGGCTCGGTTAACGGCAATCTAAGGTAAGGCTTACAAATTCCGAGTTGTGAAAGTAAATATTTTACTGGCCCTGGACTTGGCGAACTGAATAAAGCCTTAAATAAAGGAAAGAGCTGTATATGTATTTTAGCAGCTTCTTGGACTTTTCCACTTAAAATATTTTCAATTAAGGTGCTAATCTCTCTTCCAACAACGTGGCTCGCTACGCTCACCACTCCTTTTGCCCCGACCGCGAGGGAGGGCAAGGTTAAATTGTCATCACCACAATAGACTTCTACCCCGGGAGCTTTAATTTTTATTAGAGCAATTGGATCTAAAGAACCGCTGGACTCTTTAATACAGCAGATGTTGGAATGCTTTTTGTTCAGGGAGGCTATTGTATCGGGCTCAATCGAGATACAAGTCCGACCAGGATTGTTGTAAAGCATGACCGGTAACTTTATTGCCGAAGCCACAGCCGAAAAATGCTCAAACATTCCGCTTTGGTTGGGTTTGTTATAGTAAGGACAAACAGACATAACTGCTGCAGCGCCCTCTTCTTGAGCCTTAAGCGAAGTAGCAACCGCTGTTTTGGTTGAATTAGAGCCGGCACCGAAGACTATTGGTATTCTTCCTTTAATAATTTCTTTGCTCGTGCGGAGGAGCTCCCATTCTTCGTCGTGGGTTAAGGTGGGATTTTCGCCGGTGGTGCCAGTTATCAAAACTGCTTGGCTTCCGGTTTTAATTAAATGTTCTAAAAGCTTTTCTAAGGCCGCATAGTCAATTTCACCATCTTCCCTAAAGGGAGTAACCATAGCGGTAATGAGCTGACCAAATTGAGAGGAAAACATATTATAAATAAATCAGTTCTCTTGATTTTACCTGAGTTAAGCCATATAATTGCATTAATACGCTATTTGATTTTAATTTAAAAAATGATTATAAAAGGGATATTTCGATCTTCATTTCCAACCCCAATAAGGAAAACAAAATGTTCTTCTTCATCAAAAATGCAATCCAGCACTCAAAAGGTGTTTCATTCAGAATATTCACAATCCCTACAAAGAATCATTAAAATTGGAAAGGCCGAAAAAGATGTAAACACAGATCACGGTCTTAGCGATGAAGAACTGGCCACGTTAAGACAAGAACTTAAGAATTTGGGAAACATACATACAATGGCATTTCAAGTCAATAATGCTGCAGATGCTTCTAATTTTATTTTAGGAATTAATTTTTTAATTGATGATCCTGATATACAAAGAATAACAGCTGAAATTATGAATGAAAGATTTCCCGATACAAGCTCAAAGTAATCTTAAATTAATTTTTAATTACTAGAAAGCAATAATCTCTTCATCTTATTAAGACGACCTTTAGCCGAATTATCCAAAATATACTGTTCGGTTTTAACTACAAGTCCAGCGATTAAACTCTCATCCAATGAGGTTTTAAGCTTAACTTTGCCGCCTACAGTTTTTTCTAAGGTGGCTTGCAGGGTGGAGCGTTGGCTCTCCGAGAGAGTGTTGGGGCTTACCACTTCTATTTCAGTAACATTGGATTCCAAATTAAGAATTTTTTCGAATTCAGGAGCCAATTCAAGAATCAACTCAAGATTTTTCTTATCAGCGAGCAGACAAACTAATTTCTTTAGAGTTTCGTTTTTTTCGAGCTCAGGCACTAAACGGTAGAGCAAAGCAATCTTAAAAGCTGAAGTAACAAACGGATCCTTGAGAATATGCTTCAGTTCATCATTATGACGAGCGCTTTCGTAAAGATTATTTAAGACTAACAAAATATCGTCTAAATTAACCTTCTGGTCTTGAAGTAGGCCGTAAATGGCTTTGGCATATGCGTGACAGACTGAATATTTACTCATAATTATTTGTTACTAATTTTTAGATGAATTTTGAATAAGGTTAGGATTAGCGTTTATCGCAGCTACCGTCTCGGTGAAGAAAGCCTGATTATAAGCCTCACGATTTTTTTCTTGCTTTAATAGCTCTTCAGCCATTTCAAGAGACTTAAACGAAATTTTGGTTTCTATTTCTTTCTTTACTGAAAGACGCAAGTCTTGAATTTCTCTTTCGTGCTTCAGCTTGAGTCTATTTATTGCCTCTTGCTTTTCGGCCTCTAAATCATCTTTGAGAGCAGTAATTTTTCTTTGGCTTTCTTGCTTCATTTTGTCCAGATTGGAACGAATTAAAGAAAGCTCTTTTTCGGCTAATAGGAGCTGTTCTTCGGCAAGGCGACCTTTTTCTCGAGATTTTCTCAGCTCAGATTCAATCTCTTCGTTTTTTTGTTTTAAAAGCTCTGGGAGCTTTTTACCAAGCAACCAAACCGCTAGTACGGCAAAGACCAAAAAGTTAAGAAAGTTAGACTCAAAAAATATTTGGAGCGCTGAAGCTGTGTGATGTTCGGCTGTCATTTGCTTGAAACCCCCAAATTAAGATTAGCAGGAGCCAGTTTTTGAACTATTACATTCGCCAATTTGGCTGATTCCTGTTCAACATGAGATATAAGATTCAATCTTTCGGAGTCAACCTCTGCATACGTTTTTTGCCGAGTTGACTCAAATTCAGATTTGAGTTTATTTTCCTCATCAATCTTTTTTTGAGCAAACTCTTTAAAAATGTCATTTAAAGCTGTCTGTTCAGAGTTTCTAATGTTTTCCAATTCAGTGTGAACTTGTTGGATAATTTCGTTTGTTTTTCTTTCCGTCTCAACTGCTCGCAAAAGCTCGCCGGAGATATCGGCATCTCTTTCTTGCTTAATCTTACCGACAGGCTTCCAGAGGGTTTGGTTTAAGAGATAAACAAACACTAAGAAACTAAAGATAAATATTACGCATGTGAAGTTGACTTCGAGCATTTTATAAATTTTTGTAAGCCAGGATTAATTGAATAGATTATTGAATTTTAAGACTTAGCAATAAGCTGATGATCCAAGCGAAAAGACCTAATCCTTCGCAAAGTGCAGCAAAAATAAGACCATTGATAAACAATTTTCCGGCAATTTCTGGTTGACGAGCCATGCCTTCTAAAGCTTTAGAAGCAGCCATACCTACACCGATAGCGGGACCAATAACACCAAGAGCAGCAAGGCCAGCACCGATAGCAACTGAATCAGACATTCAAGACTCCTTAAAGATTTAATAAATGGTAACCACAGAATTTTAACCAATTTTTGCCAAAAACTGGAAGGGAATTTTTCATGGTGATATAATTTATCGCTCAACGTTAGATTGTAAAGCCACACGTTGATTTTCGGGCGATTAGCTCAGGTGGCTAGAGCGCAGCTCTGATAAAGCTGAGGTCCCTGGTTCGAGTCCAGGATCGCCCACCATTTTGTTTATTTCTAATTTTGTTTATAAAACTGGAGGATTTGTCCCAGGCAGATTATTTACAAATTCAATAAATTCTCCGAAAATCTTTTCAATCAAATTTTTCTTTTCAGTCGGCTCAACTATGTCACCATTTAATGTATGAAACATTGTGTTTTCATCACTTTCGCTTTGCTGATTTAAATCAAGAGTTAAGCCAATATTTATTTCAGGCTCTTCTATGGTTATTTTTACTAATCCTGTACCTGGTACTGGTAAAGGTTCCTCTTTAATATGAATAGCTTTCCATTCCTTTGCAAGACCGGGAATTTGTGTTCTATCAATCTT
Organism: Candidatus Caenarcanales bacterium; assembly: GCA_033761855.1. Classification (GTDB taxonomy): domain Bacteria; phylum Cyanobacteriota; class Vampirovibrionia; order Caenarcaniphilales; family Caenarcanaceae; genus JANRMG01. The sequence continues at coordinate 8,253 of JANRMG010000338.1, read as the reverse complement.
TTAGAAAATCCATTCGAATCTGGATTTATAGCTTTACTAAGTTGAACCAATTTTCTAACTGCTAGAACCTGAGCGCTACTTAAGGAAACCAACATAAAGTAATTACTGTATAAATTAGTATTAATGATCCAGAATTTTAACATTTCAGTATTGACAACTTGCTTGTTGTGTTAGAGAATTTTGAGAAGCTATAAATAAACAAGGAATTTAATTCGATGATTCAAGTGTCACCTACAGTTTCTAATAAATTATTTTTAGACTCTTTATCAAAAACTAAAACAAAACCTCATAATAAAACTATTTTACGATCAAGTCTCTCCAGAAAAGATAATTCAGCTTTGTCTACAGCATCTTCTAGACGTTATAACACTCAACAACACCCCCTTCAAGAAGCTTTTGATCTTACAGTTAAGCACCTTAAAGAAAGTGCCTTCAAAGATATGGGCTTAGTTGCTGATAATGCAAGGCAACAAATTGATCAGTTGGCTCAAATTCTGCAGACCGGAAATCATGAGCAAGTTGTTAGACAAGTTGAGGCAGTACTTAATAATGAATCCTTGAATAACGTTAGAGAGCCAGAGAAAAAACTTGGTCTATATTTCCTTGCAAGGCTTGCATCAGTAATTTCACACGATTTGTTTGGGACCGAACCTTCTACAGCTTATGGTCAAATTCCTGATCTAATTTCTACAGGTAACCAATTCGCAGTTTTTGCTAGAGATACATCCTCACTTTTAAATAGTGGTTTAGCTCTCATGGCAGCTTCAACTAAACCATCAACATCATTACAAGCAAGCCCAACTATTAGTACAAGTGCAATTCAATCCCAGCAACCCTTAGGCCGAATAAACCCATATAAAAGCAGTATTGTCAGAATTAGTTCTCAATTTACAGGGCCATTGAATATATCTCAGGACATTCAAATTCCAACCACTGGAGGAGAGGTAAGCACAAGAAGTAATCAATTTCACTTAGATTGGTTTTCTCGTTCAGTTTCTCAAACCCCAAAAGGTGAAGATGTTGTTCTCGGCAACACAATGCATGAAGTTTTATCTGCACTTGCTCTGTTTGGGGCACAAGGTCAAACTCAAGCCGATCTTTTAAGATTTCTTAGACTTGGAAATTCAGCAAATGCTCAAGAAATCCAAGCCTTGGCACAGGCTTTTCGTCAATCTGTAAATGTTTTGCCTCAATTAAATCCTCAAACTCGCAAATTTGACTACAGTTCTGCTGCTGGTTTATTTGTTAGAGAATCTTGGATGGAAAACCTTAACCCGGATTTTGAAACACCTTACTCGCAGACTTTTGGTGCGGAAGTTTACCCTATGACCACTCAAGAATTTCAAAGATGGGCTCATGAAAAAACCAGAGGCCTTGTGGTTCCTAATATTAGACTTGATGGACTTGATAAGCTAATCTTGGCAACAGCAAACGTGTTTGAAAGTCAATTGAGCAGACCATTTACAAGTTCTGATATGGATACATTTCGCACTGGTTCAGGTAATTCAGTTAGGCTTCCTATAATGCACCAGAATTCTAAGCTGAAATACGGGCAGCAAGAAATAGGAGGGCAACTTGTAAAAATAGCTGAGTTACCTTATTTAACAGGTGATTTAGAAAGATATAAAGGATACATAATTCTTCCAGAAGATTTGGCTGAGCTTGCGAAGCATCTCGATATGAACTCTCTTCAAAGCCTTATAACTGGAATATCCGAGCATCAACTAGATTTAAGGCTTCCCAGATTTGAAAGTAAAACTACTCAGAACACAAAACAAGTTCTTTCTAGCGCTGAGGAAATGGGACTTCCTCTATCAGGTGAGTGCGATTTCTTAAATCTTACAGCTCTTCATGCAAGGGCAGCGACTGATAATCAACTTAGAATAGGTCAAATTCAGCATGATGCATTGTTGAGACAAACAGAAACTAAAACTCAAGCTGCTTCTGTAAGCACAGTAGTTATGAGAGGTAAAGGAATTGAAGCTCCGTCTCCGAGGGCCGAATTACATGCAACAAAACCATTTATTTTTGTTATCACTGATCCTCATCGTGATAACAAATCTCCTGATAATCAAATTGGTCGAATTCTATTTACTGCTGCAGTACAAAATCCAAGTGCAATTGAAAAGTCTGATTTAGATCAACAAGCACAGATAGGTGGTGACAATCGAAGAACATTTTTGGGTGGAGACACACCTGGAGGTGATGCACAAAGGAGTTTAACTGATAGATTTGATGGCTACATAAGCAGATCTGGGAATTAAATTTTAAGCATTAATTTTGAATTTTAATAAAAACTTATTTAAATCAATATGTTGCAATCTATTCAATCTTTAAAACCCACTCCTATTATAGATAGACAATTAGACAGAAAAGATACCCTCAAAGTTTTAACTTCTAAAAATGGATTTATGAATAACACCAAAGCTTACGCCGCCGCCAGCGCAAACTCTCCGCTAACCTCCACAACTATTCCGCGGCGTGACTTAACAGAATAAGATATTCAAATCGAAATTCTTTTTTGTGGCGTCTGCCACTCAGACGTACATTCGGTGCGAGATGAATGGAATAGCGTGATGCCAACTGTATACCCAATTGTCCCGGGGAACGAAATTGTCGGCCGCATCACAGGAGTTGGATCAGCTGTTACAAAATTTAAGCCTGGAGACCTGGCAGCAGTTGGCTGTCTGGTAGACTCCGATCAAACTTGCCCACATTGCAAAAACAACCTCGAACAGTTCTGCCCAAACCAAATATTAACCTTCAACTCTCCAGACAAACATTTGGGAAGCGTTACCTATGGCGGATACTCAGAGAGCATTGTAGTGAATGAACGTTTTGTCTTAAAGGTTCCAAGCAATCTTGAACTCTCTCGAGTTGCGCCTTTACTTTGTGCGGGAATTACAACTTATTCACCTTTGCGTCATTTGGGTGTTAAAGAAGGAAAGAAAGTTGGTTTTGTCGGTCTCGGTGAGCTAGGCCATATGGGGGTTAAACTGGCGCATGCCTTTAGTGCTCATGTCGTTGTCTTCAAAACCTCACCCGGCAAAAAAGAAGATGCCCTCCGTTTAGGTGCCGATGAAGTGGTAGTATCCCGCAATGCTGATGAAATGCAACAACACATTAGTAGCTTCGATTTCATACTCAACACTATTTCAGCCGACCATGACATAAACGCTTATCTCAACTTACTAAAGCACGACGGTAACCTCACTCTAGTAGGCGCTCCCGCCAAACCATTAAGCATTTCCGCATTCGGGCTTATTATGGGTCGTCGCAGTCTTTCGGGTTCTAATATTGGTGGCTTAGCTGAAACTCAAGAGATGCTCGATTTTTGCGGTGAGAATAACATAACCGCTGACTTAGAAGTCATTCCGATCCAAAGGGTAAACGAGGCTTAAGAGCGTCTACTAAAGTCCGATGTAAAGTACCGTTTTGTGATTGATATGGCTTCGCTAAAATCCGAACAAATGAGCTAAAGACTACAGTTGATCACGACCATCAGAACAACCTTAAAGCTTTTAGTTCTTTAAGAAATTCACTCCAGAGGACACAAGTCGGGGTTACCACTTACAGTAACGTTGCCGCTAAACTCGGAGGTGGCGCCAGTAGCGTTGCGAGCAGTTGCCGTAATAACAGTACCAGCTTGCACACCCGAAATATTGCTGATTGGAATTATAAAAGTAAAGCGATTGGTTGTATCTGTGCCTTGAGCGACGCCATTAATACTACCGGAGTAAGTGCCTGTTCCGGTGTTGGTATCGGCGGCTGAACCTTCGGTTAGAGTGGTTAAATAAGTCTTGCCTTCACCAAAACCACTAGCATCAGGAGCAGCAATGAAGAGTTCTATAATCGAGCCGGGGCGAGCAAAACCGGTAATTGTAATAGTTGCACCCGAAATAACTGCGCTCTCAATGATTGGAGCATTGAAGAGATCGTTACCTCCGCCATCAGCATCTCCAGTATCGTTAAGAGTTACATATGGTGCAGTTCCAGAATTTTCATTATTACCAGTGGCTTGCAGATCAATTCCAATTTGACCGCTGGCTGCTGCTCCTGACTTATCAGTGATTGTTCCATTTAAGAATATTGAGTTTTGACTTATTATATTGTTACTTCCAGTGGCTGTAACCTGAATACCTGCTCCGTAATTCGATGAGATTATGTTCTTGGTGATGGAAGAGCCGGAACCATAAATTCTAATACCAGCTGTTTCTCCGCTTGAAGCTGAACCAATACCATTACCCGAGACTGTATTGTTTAGCAATGTGTTTGAACCAGAGCTTTGATAGCCATCGATACCAACCCCCTCGTTAGCCACAAAGAGATTGCCCTTGACTGTAGCTCCTGAACTGTTCTCAATATCAATTCCATCGAGGTTGGGATTACCAATACCATTGCCTCTAACTTCGTTTCCTTGAACCAGCCAAGTGTTTGAACCATTCTCTAAGCCTATTCCTTTACCAGCCGAGAAACCAATCAAGTTATATTGAATGACTCCACTGTCTCCTTGGGCGGAACGGATATTGTCTCCTAGTGAGCGTGTACTTGCGCCTGGATCGGTAAAGCTTGAAGCGCTTGATCCAAGCACATTCTTTTCAATCAAAGCACCGGTAAAGTTTCCAATTAAAATATTTGCAGATGTGTCTGAATTTGGTGTGTCACCAAAACCATAAATGGCTATGTTTCGGACTGTCGAGTTATTGGCCTGTAGGTTAATTCCAATATCAACATTGTTAGAACCACTCACGCCATCAACGATTTCGAGCTCGGGTTTTTCAACTTGCGCAATTGGAAGACTATCTACACCAGCAGTTCCGCCATCACCTAAAGCTCCTGAATTGACATCAAGTATTGTGATTCCATCACTTGCGCTAAAGGCTCTACCATCAATTGTTGTATTCGCATCGGTGATTGAAGGCAGTATATTTGTTACACTAATTTGCCACCAATTGCCGCCTCCACCACTGGCATTTGTGTTTACGGCAGGCACAAAGCGCATTGTATTTGCCCCACTGATAGCGTTCGCATTTTGAATAAATTGTCTCAGTGAGCCTTGAACGGTACGAGCATTGCTTCCATCATCGTCGGCAGTATCTCCACCACGGACATTAGTAACTGTATTAAAACTAAAGCCAAAATCTACTCCTCCGGTTGCATCGGTTCCGGCTCTCACTCTAATTATATGTTCGGAACCGGCAAGAGAGGCAGCATTATCTGAGACTGTTGCTTGTTTACCTCCATAAAAGGCTCCATCGGTTGCGCTATAAGAGTAAGTGCTTCCGCTCAAACTAACAGCTCCAGAAGAAGCAAAGGTCTGCTCTGCCCAAACATTGGCCTGCGTTGAACCAGATTTAAGGCCGGTAGAAGCAACAGTCTTAGAATCGACGGCTACCCAATAAGTTTGACCAGCAGTAACATTAAAGCTGTAGACACCGTTTGCATTAGTGGTTGTAGTCGTGACTAAAGTATCTAGGGCATCAGGTGAACCAATAGTACCCAAGAGTGCATTGTCTTGATACAATCTGACTGTTACACCACTGCGTGCAACACCGTCCGAAAGCAGAGAGTCACCGTTCACATCTTCATAAACCATTCCTGAAAGTTTAAGGTTAGAACCGCTTGAGACTGTCACTGACACAGTCCCCACATCACTAAGAGCTCCGTCTGACAGAGTGTAGGTAAAGGAATCGGTGCCTGTGTATGAACCTTTAGGAGTGTAAGTGATTGTTTTATCGGCGTTGACAACAATGGTGCCACCCTGTGCCGTGGTACCGCTGGTTGTGACAGTCCAGTTGCTTCGGCTGGTGTCAATATCGTTGTCATTGGCCAACACATCAACTTTGACAGCTGTATTTCTGGAAGTAACTAATCCATCGTTAATTGCATCAGGAGCATCGTTAACTGGATTAACATTAACAGTCACTGTTGCAGTACTGAAGGAGCCATTGCCGTCTATAACACTGTAAACAAAGCTATCGCTGCCAGTGTAATTGGCAATTGGGGTGTAAGAAATTGTGTTATCAGCGTTCACAACAACTGATCCATATTTACCTTGCGTGGCACCTGATACAGTGAGACTGTTACCGTCGGGGTCAGTGTCGTTGCTCATTACTGAAATCGCAAGCGTTGTATCTTCGTTACCTATAACTGTGTCGTTCACAGCAACGGGAGCATCGTTTTGCGGAACTATGTGTACCGTTGCCTTTCCAATATCAGTGAGTCCACCATCACTAATAGTGTATTCAAAACTTCCTTCTCCAGCGAAGTTTGCATCAGGGGTAAAGGTAATTTGGCCATTAGCAGCCCAGGTGACAGATCCTCCGACAATGTTAGTCACGTTAGTAACCGTAAGCGCTGAGCCCTCTACCGGATCGCTATCAGCCACTCCGTCGGAAGCTGTTCCATTGAGGACATTGAAGCTGATTGCCGTGTCTTCATAAGTGGTTCCACAATCATCAATCGCGAGAGGAGCATCATTGACTGAAGTAATTGTCAGAGTGACGGTTGCTGTATCTGTTCCTCCATTACCGTCGCTGACCGTGTAAGTAAAGCTATCGGTGCCGAAGTAGTTAGCTTTTGGTGTATAGTCGAATGAACCATTTGTGTTGACAGTTAAGGTTCCATTAGTTGTTTGCGTGAAGGAAGTTACGGTTAAAGAATTAAGATCGATGTCAGTATCATTGCTGAGCAAGCCCAAACCTACAGGAATAGTAAGCGTTGTGTCTTCGTTTGTTGTGTAACTATCATTGATTGCATCGGGAGCATCATTGACTGAGTTGATGGTTACATTTACAGTTGCTGTATCTGTTCCTCCATTTCCATCGCTGATTGTGTAAGTAAAACTATCGGTGCCGAAGTAATTAGCTTTCGGTGTGTACTTAATTTGGTTGCCGACAATGCTAGTTGTTCCATTTGTTCCTTGAGTGGCTGCAGTTATTGTTAATGTGTTGTTCTCTACATCAGTATCATTAGCCAGGACACTTATGGTTACTGGTGTATCTTCGTTTGTGCTTACGCTATCGTTGATTGCATCTGGTGCATCGTTGACTGAGTTAATAGTTACATTTACAGTTGCTGTGTCGGTTCCTCCGTTTCCATCGCTGATTGTGTAAGTGAAAGTATCTGTACCAAAATAGTTTGCTTTCGGTGTGTATTTAATCTGGTTTCCTACAATGCTCGTTGTTCCATTCGTTCCTTGAGTTGCTGCAGTTATTGTTAAAGTGTTGTTCTCCACATCAGTATCATTAGCCAGGACACTGATGGTTACTGGCGTATCCTCACTGGTACTTACGCTATCGTTCACTGCATCTGGTGCATCGTTGACTGAGTTAATAGTTACATTTACAGTTGCTGTGTCTATTCCTCCGTTTCCATCGCTGATTGTGTAAGTGAAAGTATCTGTACCAAAATAGTTTGCTTTCGGTGTGTATTTAATCTGGTTGCCTACAATACTCGTTGTTCCATTCGTTCCTTGAGTGGCAGAGCTTATTGTTAAAGTATTGTTCTCTACATCAGTATCGTTAGCCAAAACACTTATGGTTACTGGTGTATCTTCGTTTGTGCTTACGCTGTCGTTGATTGCATCTGGTGCATCGTTGACTGAATTAATAGTTACATTTACTGTTGCTGTGTCGGTTCCTCCGTTTCCATCGCTAATTGTGTAAGTAAAGCTGTCGGTACCGAAGTAATTGGCTTTTGGTGTGTATTTAATCTGGTTACCTACAATGCTCGTTGTGCCATTTGTTCCTTGACTAGCTGCTGTTATCGTCAAACTATCATTTTCAACATCAGTATCATTAGCCAGGACACTTATGGTTACTGGCGTATCCTCACTGGTACTTACGCTATCGTTCACTGCATCTGGTGCATCGTTGACTGAGTTAATAGTTACATTTACAGTTGCTGTGTCTGTTCCACCATTGCCGTCGCTAATTGTGTAGGTAAAGCTGTCGGTGCCAAAGTAATTGGCTTTCGGTGTGTACTTAATTTGGTTACCTACAATGCTCGTTGTTCCATTCGTTCCTTGAGTTGCTGCAGTTATTGTTAAAGTGTTGTTCTCCACATCAGTATCATTAGCCAGGACACTGATGGTTACTGGCGTATCCTCACTGGTACTTACGCTATCATTAATTGCATCTGGTGCGTCGTTGACTGAGTTGATGGTTACACTTACCGTTGCTGTATCAAAGCCACCGTTACCATCGCTGATTGTATAGGTAAAGCTATCGGTGCCAAAGTAATTGGCTTTTG
>JANRMG010000337.1:0-7563 GCA_033761855.1 Candidatus Caenarcanales bacterium | reverse complement strand
ATGACACAAATCGCTGGTTCAACAGATCCATACTTTGATCAGCTAATCCATATTCCTCCAGAAACTTCATATAGTGGAATGACTTCTACTTTTGACCTTTTTAAACTTGGAACAAATCAAGAAATTAAATTTTGTCCAAGTGGATTGCCCTGTACCCCATCTAATATTTTTGATTTATAAATGCTTGGGAAGTTTTATTTATCCATTTCTATCAAGGTGCTTTGAGAAAAAATATCCAATAAAAAATAAACAAGGGCTATAAAAATAAAGACTAAAAAGGTGAATTGATAGGTAAACGCTTCTGTAAAGCTTTGTAAAACAGTAATTATCACTTTGGGTAGATTAGTAGCTAAATCCCAGCTATTTAATCTTATGAAGCGACCTAAATAAATTCCATAGGAACTTAAAAACAAAATAAAATATGGAAAAGCTTTCTGCAAGCTTTTGGGAAGCAAAGAACAAATTTGTCTTAAAGACACATAAGCACATAAAAACCCAAGTAAAGAAAATAGAAACAACATACTAATATCAAACCAAAGTAAAAGTCCCTCTGTCGGATGCCAGGCATAATGAAGGAAATCAGTAAAAACATAAGGAGCATTTGGATAAAAAATCAACCATAAAAGATAAGGAAGGTATTTGGCTAAATTTTTTGTTTCCTGAAATTTTTTAGAGCTAACTAAAAGAGTTGAGAGAACTAATGGAACCCAAGCAAGAATGAGATTCCAAATTAAAAACAAGTAGAGTCCGTGTTCTTTGCATACTTTTTTAACTAATGACCAATCTTTGTGGGTCAAGTAAAGAAGAAGCTCTTTAAATTGATCAAGGTAAAGAGTTCTTGCAATTGGAATGAAGCAAATAATCAATGAGACCATTAAAAGAGATTTTACAAGATCCAGGTTTTGGTTCAAATCTCTTTCTGCATCACTATTCATGGCGATTAAAGTTGACCAATGAATTTATGAGTTTGCGGTATTACCTGCACTCTTCCGCGTCCAAGAATTTTAATTGTTTTGGAATGCCAATCAAGCATTTGATCTGGTGAAGGAACTGAATAACTTGCATTGTTAGGAATCATGGCAACTGGCTGAAGAACCAGTTCAAAACAATCTAGATTCTCCTTTAATATCTTGCAAGCTGTTTCAATATCTCCATCGGTAGTTTCAGCGGTTAAAACAGCTTTAGCATAACCAGTTTTAGCTGAGGCAACTTTTATAAATTCTTGGTGTTCTTGCCAGAGAGCCCTTTCTCTTGTAGAGCTTGGAAGCTTAAGGTCAAACGATAAAAAATCAATCCAATTAATTACTTTTTGTAAATCTCTAGGTCTGTGCCCTCCGGTTTCTAAAAAGATTTTAGGTTTAAATCCGTGCTTTTCTTTTAGGTTTTGCAAAAGTTCTTGTATAAAGGTCGCTTGGAGTAAAGGCTCTCCCCCTGTAAGACTCATACTATGGTGATCAAGGTCTTTTTCCAGGCTTATAATAAAATTGCTTAAGATGTCTACTGGAAGAGGATTCTGAAGATGTAAAAAGTCTCTTTGCCCTGCAGTTTGCTCTAATCTTGAGGTTTCTTTAATTCTTATTGATAAACTATCGGGACTATCACACCATTGGCAGCGCAAATCACAGCCTGTAAACCTTAAAAATATTTGTCTTTGTCCAACCCAATGGCCTTCTCCCTGGATACCAGAAAAAAGCTCTGTTATATAGGCAGTATTAATAGCCTCTAAATCGGAGCTTTCGATAGTGTTATTAGTGGGCTGGACTAAGTTGTTGTTCGCTAAATGTGTTTTCATGATGTGTTTCTTCTGAATGTTCTTCTGGGTGATCTCCATGCGAAGTGGCAATTGAAATGTAAACTGTAGTCAACATTGCAAAAATAAAGGCTTGAATTATGCCGATTCCAAATTCAAAAGCAAGAATTGGAAGAGGAGCTAAAACATAAGTCATTTTAACTATTTCGACCAAAAGGGCTTCTCCAGCAAAGGTGTTAGCAAAAAGACGGAGAGATAGAGTAAGCGGTCTGAGAACTAAATCTAACCATTCAATTAAACCGGTGATATTCAATTCTAGCTTGCCGTGATGCCAGCTAAGACCCAGATAAGGAGCCCAATAAGTAAATTTAGAACTTGCAGTTCCTGCGTACAAATAGGCAATCACAGAAACAATTGCCATTCCTGCGGTTACGTTGATATCTGAGGTTGGGGCTGAACCCTCGAACGGATGACCGTTGTCAAGGTGGGGCCACCAAGAAAATAATGCAAAAATTTTCCAGGGGAGTAATCCATGCCAGTAACCAAAAAGAGCAAACAAGAAAATACCGCCAACTAGCGGTAAAAACATAAGAGCCTTCCAAGATATTTGCCCAACAACTTGTGAATGCCAAACATCGTAAATGGATTCAAGGATGAATTGAGCTTTGCCAATGGACTGCTTTTTAAGAGCCCTTGTGCCAAGCCAAGTTAGGATGAGCAAAAAGGCCATCAAAACCCAGCACTCAACGATTGTGTCCCAATTAACGACTAAGTGGGATGATTCAACCAGCTCTCTTTGAATATGGTTTCCTGAAGCACCAGACATTTATTTATCTCTTGGTTTGGGCGGCTACTTCTTCTGCAAAATTGCTTTCTTTTTTCTCGATTCCCTCTCCCAAATTGAATCTTACAAATTTTACTACATCCAATTTGTTCTTTTGGAGATAATCTTTGATTTTTTCAGAAGGATTTTTTACAAACGGTTGCTCAAGCAAAACTTTCTCCATAAGAGCTTTCTCAACTCTTCCGGTTACAATTTTCTCAGCAATTTCTTTAGGTTTGTTGGCTAAATCTTCTTTGCCAAGTTCAATTCTTCTTTCGTTTTCAATAATGTCTTCTGAAATCTCGCTTCTGTCTAGGTATTCAGGAGCAGGTTGAGAAGCGGCAATATGCATTGCTACGTCTTTTCCGATTTGGTCGTTGTTGGCTGTTAATTTAACCAAAACAGCAATTCTTGAACCAACTGGATGGGTGTATTCATAAATCTTTTCATCAGCTGAAGCTTCAATTACACTGAGTCTTCTCAAATCAAGCTTTTCACCAATTTCGGCAGTCTTCAAAGCAATTAAATTTGCAACTGTATCACCAGAAGCCGTCTTTAAAGAAGCTAAATCATCAACGGTGTTGACTTTGGAACTAAGCGCAATCTCAATGATTTGATTTAAAAGACTTTGGAACTTTTCGTTTTTAGCCACAAAGTCAGTCTGAGAGTTAAGTTCGACTAAAACGCCCTTTTTACCGTCACCGGAAACTTGTGCTTTAACTGCGCCTTCGGCGGCAACTTTACCGGACTTATTGGCGGCTGAAGCAATTCCTTTTTGTCTTAGAATTTCAGTAGCTTTAGTTAAATCTCCACCAGCTTCTTCGAGTGCTTTCTTGCAATCAACGATTCCAGCGCCTGTTCTCTCTCTTAATTCACTAATATTGGAACTAGTTGTTGACATTTTCTTCACCTTCTTTAGTCTTGGTTGGAGCGTTGTTATTTTCAGCTTTTTCTTCTACTTGTTGGGTATTTGCATTACCTTCTCTCGGTTGAAGCTTAATGGGAGAAGGTTTGCGAGGTCCTTTGTTAACTGGGCTGCTGCCAGTTTTACGGCTTGGGCCAGCTGAAATTGAATTTCTCTGAGCTTGGTTTTGTCTGCCGGTTTCAATGTATTTAACCAATTCATCCATTACCACTCTAAGAGATCTTAAAGAGCTGGTATTGCAAGGAATTGTAATATCAAAAAGGTCTGGGCTGAAATGACAGTTTGTGTCAGCCACTGCAATGATAGTTAAGTTGCGGGCTTTTTTAAGTGCTTCAAGGGTAGCGTTAACTTCATAGACTGGGTCAACGATTACCATAGCGTGCATGGCGCCTTTAATTTTTTTCAAACCCCCTAGGTTTTTTCTTAATTTTTTTAGTTTTTTAGATAAAAAGCTTTTTTCTTTAGCTGAGATTGACTCAAGCAATCCGCTCTGTTCCATGCCTTCCAACTCTCTAAGATAGTTGATTCTGTTTCTGGTAACAGGGTTTGTAAGCGTTCCACCGAGCCAACGGCTGGTGATATTGTGGAGATCGTATTTCTCGGCATACTCTTGAATTACGGTTGAAACTGCTCTTTCGTTAGTACCAACGAACACTACATTTTTGTCCTCGCTTGCGAGCTTCTGAAGAAGCTGTCCGGCTTCTTGTAGCTTGAGCCAAGTTTGATTTAAATCAATAATTTGCATGCCATTTTGGCTAACGCCAAAAACGAATTCATCCATTTTTGGGCTGCGTTTGCTGGTTGGCTGACCATAATGCACTCCAGATTCAAGAAGCAATCTAGCTTTTTCTTCTGTAAGTTCTTGGGTGGGGGTTTCTAAAGCAGTGTTCATGCTGTAACTATATTTGTTTGGTAAGGTAATTTTTAGGGAATTTTTTTGTAACTAAATTTCGCGAAGATATATATTAGCAAAATTAAGTGAGTCTTGTCTGACTTTAGACGAAATTGTTGATTTGTGGGGTGAGCTAAAACAAGTTCGGTGTTTAAAGTTTCCTCTCAATTATAAATTCGCCGAGCTTTTGCAAATCATCTTTAAAAATCGAACTTGGAAAATGGTTTAGGCTGTCATTTGCTTTTTTGATAAAAGACTGAGCAAGCTCATGAGTTTTGTTAAAAGAACCATTGCTTGCAAGAATTTCTTTGGTTTGTTCTAAATCTTTAATTCCTTGGAATCTTCTTTGGATGAGCTCTTCCAATTGTTTTTTTGTGGATGGATCTTCCAAAGCAAATAAAATCGGAGCAGTAAAGGTTCCGTTAGCCAGATCACCCATTGAGGGTTTGCCAAGTTCCTCGCTGGAAGAAGTGAAATCGAGTAAGTCATCAATGATTTGAAAAGCCAAGCCAAGATTTTTGCCATACTCGCTTAAGCTTTTAACGGTTTCAGCACTTTGATTGCTTACGATGGCTGGGCTTTTGGAGGCGGCCTCAAAGAGACTTGCCGTCTTTGAGTAAGATTTTGCAAAATAATTTTCCCAAGTTAAAGCGTTCAATTCAAATTTATTTTGTGCTTGGTTGATTTCGCCTATGCAAAGCTCAGAAAGAACATTGGCATAGATTCTTACAACTTCTGTATCTTGCAATTCACCCAGTTTAACCGAGGCTTGAGCAAACAAAAAATCTCCAGCAATTATGGCAACTTTAGAATTCCATTTGAGATGAGTTGTCTCTTTGCCTCTGCGATTTGCAGCATCATCAATTAAGTCATCGTGCACCAGGCTGGCTGTATGAATTAATTCGGTGATCTCTGCAATTAGTTGTGGTTTTTTGTCTGTTGAATCACTCTCTAACAGACCGCTGCAAAGAAAAACTAGGGTAGGTCTTATTCTCTTTCCTCCTTTGGAGAGGATGTAAGAAATAATATCTTTTAAAACCCCGGCCTTTTGCGGAAGTTGAACAATTAAAGAATCTTCAAATTCATTAAGTTGCGAAATAACCGAGGAATATCTGTGAGAGCCCTTGGATGGGTTCTCGCTGAAATTACTAACGGAAGATTCAGAAAGCTTCATTAAGTGAGACAGTAAATTAAACTAAAAAATTTAAAGGATAAAAATAAATAATCTTTTCTTGACTAGATTTTAACGCGAAAATTGTTCAACAACTAAACAAACTCTAATTAAGATTAATGGTGAATGATTTTTTACACCTGATGAATAAAGCTATTTCACTACCATTGTTCCAACGCCAGATTCGGTAAAGGTTTCAAGCAGTAAAACATGTTCAAGGGTGCCATCTAAAATGTGGACAGAGTTAACCCCTTCTTCTAAAGCTTTAATTGCTGCTTGCACTTTGGGTATCATTCCGCCTTGAATTATGGATTTTTTGATTAGATCATCAATCTCGCTGATTGTGATTTTTGTGAGCAAAGTGCTTTTATCGTTTTTGTCGAGCAAAATTCCCGGAGTGTCGGTGAGAAGAATAAGTTTTTCGGCTTTTAAATTCCCCGCCAGAACAGAGGCAACCGTGTCTGCGTTAATGTTGTAACTTTGCCCAGTCTCGTCTGGTGCTACAGAACTAATTACTGGTAAAAAGGACTGTGAAATCAAAGTCTCAACAACATTAATATTCATAGTGGAAACGTCGCCGGTAAAACCCCAATCCATGCCTTCTGCAGTATGTTTAACTGCTGTCATTAAATTTCCATCTTTGCCCGAAAGACCAATGGCATTGGCCCCGGCTTGATTTAGCATTCCAACCAATTCTTTTTGCACCTTGCCGGTTAGAACCATTTCAACAATTTCTATAGTTTGCTCGTCGGTTATTCTCAATCCATCATGAAAGCGGCTTGGAATGTTTAGTTTCTTTAGCATTCCGTCTATTTCTGGCCCCCCGCCATGAACGATAATTGGGAGCACGCCAACGTAGTTTAGGAGCGCAATGTCTTCTACTACTTTTTTCTTCAAACTTTGGTTGGTCATGCTGGCACCGCCATATTTAATTACAAAAGTTTTTTTATTAAATTGTCTTATATAAGGAAGAGCCTCATTAATAATGGAAACTCGTTGATTAATATTTATATTTTCGTTTTTCATAATTTCTATTCGGGCAAGGTTTTCTAATCATAATGTTTAAAATTTAAAAATCAAAGTTTGTAATTTTTTGTTTTCAAATATTAAGAAAACTTATAGAAATCGTATTGCGAATATATAATTTAAATTTAGGAAATTAGCTGGAGAGTTTTATGAGTGTCCAGAAAATTCTTTTGGCATCCAAATCCACAAAGTTTATGAATAGCCAGCCAACAGCTGCTCAAAAAGATGATGTGGATGAGAATCCCTTTTTGCTTGCTGTTAAACAAAAATCAAGAGAAGTCAGTAATACGGCAGTCCCAAATTCTTCTTCCAAAGAAGGAGAGGTAAGAAACAAAAAAAGGAAAGATAAAACTTCTTTTGTTGGAAGGCCTAAAACTATTTTGGAAAAACTTGCACTTCCCATAATTGTAATATTTACATCCTCCTTTCTGATAATAAGAATGATTGCTGTAAAGGGAAGGAGAGCAGTTGCTCTAGCTATTGAACCAGTTATAAAAGACGCTTTGATGAAAAAAGGGATTTCTGATGATTATTTGGTAAGAGCATCTAGAGACTATTTAGAGCCTCCTCTGTCTCCGCAAACACTATTTTTTTATTTAAAAGCAGGTTGGGTTTTTTTACTTTCAGACATGCAAGGAAAAAATGTCTCTAAGCTTTACTACAGTTTAGTAAAACAATTTGCAAAAGAGATTACGGTTGCAGATTTAATGAAGGGTCTTTCTAAAGAATTAAGCAACCCTAGAGATTTTGAAGAACATATGAATGTTGTTTTGAGCAATAGTTTATAAGAAACAATTAAAAAGATTTGGCTCAAAGTAAAAACAAAATCTTTTTAAGAGAATGTCCAAGGAGAATAGATTATAATAAGACAGGAGGAACAAAGAATGGAAAATCCAAACTGTCCAAAATGCCAGAGTGAAGAAACAGTGAAAAACGGCTTTCTCAAGGGGAAGCAAAGATACAAATGCAAAATATG
>JANRMG010000336.1:0-1957 GCA_033761855.1 Candidatus Caenarcanales bacterium | reverse complement strand
ATTAGTGGCATTTTTAGGGAAAAGTTTGTTGAACTGCTCAGGGTAATCGTTCTGACTTTCAGAGACAATTGATCGTTTGGAAAATGGAATGTCTTTTTTTTGAATTATATTTTCTGGTTCTGAGGACAAAAGCACTCTTCTTCGACCTTGGATATCTTGCAAAGTCTTTTTTATGGTTTGGATGAAATCTGTAATGCTCGAAGTGCTCTTCGCGAATTTTTCTTGAGCCTGTCCCAACTCTTTAAGGACTAGGTCTTGGTTTTTCCCTTTTGCTGTGGATAAGATTTCATTCTTCAGGTCATTGTATTGCTTTCTCAAATTTGGGTCAGGAATTGTACTTGGACGATCAAGCGTTTTTTTCAATTCAACAAGCTTTAACCGTTGTTGAATTGAAGGCATCTTTGCTTCATAATCTATTAAATCGGTTTTTTTTAACGCGCCTTTTACCTTTGCTTCTAGTATTTCGTCTGACATTTTCCCAGTTGGCGAATCAGGGTTGGCTCCTCCCCCTGCGGGAGAAAAATCCGGAGGAGGGGGCCCTCTGTCAAGAGGCAGAATGATGTCAGGATCAAGAAGTCTAGATGAATTTTTAGGCCATGATAACTGCCTATTAATTTCCGTAATTGCCTTTTGAGTTTCGGTAATTTCAGTAGTGTTTTGGGCTAGAGGAGCTTTTAATTGGGCTTTATACCAATTTTTGTAGTGTTGTTTTAACTCAAGGAGATCAAATGCTTCTAAATAAGCGAATTCAGATATTGGCTTCAAATTGCCTTCAGTAGATAATTGCAACCATCTTTGGTAAAGTAGTTTGGTGGAGCGAGCTTCAGCTAATTGATAGTAATCTTTGAATATTAAGGCTTCAAATTCTTGAAAACTTGCTTTTTTAATGATGTTTTTGACATCCTTATAAGGATTCTCCCAAGTACTAGGGGGGCCACGTTGGGGATCATGTAACTTTATTCCCTCCGCTTCAGGCGTTTCTAAAGAGGTATTTACCAGTTGTGTAACTGATTCTAAAGAAGGGTTTGCTACCCCGTGAAGTCTTAGCTGAAGATTGAACTTTAGTTTTATTTGAAATTTTTGCTTGCCGCTTTCTCCTTCAAATGCTGATAAGACTTTATTTAGCACTGTCATTTTTGATTCAGAGACATTATTTTCAATTTCAACCAGCTTAAGGTGAGGGCTCGATTTCCTTGTTTGAAGTTCTTGAGTAATTTCATCAACCCAATTTTTGATTTCAAGATCGCGTGATTTCAGCTCTATTGGAGCTGTTGAATTAGGATATTTTCCCAATTCTATCTTTACAAGCTTCAATTGCTCGCTTGCATGGCCCTGTAGCAACGTGAGATCTTCAGTACTTAGGATATTCCAACGCGTGGAATATAACCCTTCTTTTTGACCCAGCTGAGCTTCTATAAGGTTGATTTTATGAAGTAAAAAATCATTGTAGGACTGGTGGATGGCCAAAATAGCCTCACTGCTGGTTCCCTTCTGAATGGTTTGAAAGATGTTTTCTCCCAATAAAGAACGATGCCTTTCAAGAAAAGCTTGTGCATTATCTTTGTTGCTAAATTGAAGAATGAAAGCCTTTTGATTATTGGCTACTTCTTCTCTTAAAGCCTTAATTACACGCAGATAATTTACTTGTGCTTGAATTGCGGAAGAATCACTTTGCCCAAAAGTAAAAGAGTAAAGTGCGCAAAATGAGGAAATAAGTAATGCCGCTAATTTTTTTTTGTATTGAAGCGCGAACATAATATTAGGTTATTATATAGCCTGTTTTATAATTTCATAATCAAATTTAAAAGAATTAAACCAAATTCCAAAAAAAACCTTATATACTGCGCCTTAAAATTAACTCCAAGAGAAATAGAAAAACGAGAAACCTGACAAATCAAGAGTTAAACCGAAATCATTTTGTTATGTCTCAAAAAGCTTTATTTTGCAAAAAAATAAT